>JAUPUP010000077.1 GCA_030917485.1 Pseudomonadota bacterium | reverse complement strand
TTCGATAACATTCCTCCAGAAAACGGTAATAATTATCGGTAAACTCTAAAATATGCGGACAGATAATTAAATCTACGCTGTTAGTCTCAAAAGGTAAAAAATGTAAATTACATGTTATATCCTGTCCCAACACATAATGCTGTGAGATTTTATTGCCGTTTAAGAAGTTAATTTGAGCAAATTGTATTTGAACAGCATAATAGCCAAAAACATGTTGGACGCAATTGTGGTAGAATATCTTGTCTTGGGCTAATACATATCTGCCAGTTGGGGTGTGTATTAACCATTTTTGTAGTTTTTCGAAGTTTGTCATCATGAAAATTGGATACCTTAAAGCCTTTGCCGACAATTATATATGGTTTCTACGCAATCAGAAAGAAATTTTTGTAATTGATCCTGGTGAGTCAGCAGCAATAATCAATTATATCATAGCCAATAAGCTTGAGTTAAAGGCTATTCTTCTTACTCATGATCATCATGATCATGTGGGAGGCGTTAGCGATATATTAGAATGGCGTAATAGTTCGCAAAATGCCACCATAGACAATGCGCCACTTATAAATCCAATATATAAAAATGTGCCAGTGTATGGTGGGATATCGCCAGTTGATGGCAGCGTGTGTAAATTTGCGAATACGGTGGTGCAAGACGGGCAGATCATAGATATTAGTGATGAAATGACAATTAAAATAATATCTACGCCAGGGCATACCTATGCAAGCATCTGTTATTTAGTGGAATTTTTTGATGTAGATAATCCTGATAATCCAATTGATGATAAAAGCAATAGAAATAATAAACATTTATTTTGTGGTGATACATTGTTTGCTGCTGGGTGCGGGCGTGTATTTACTGGTGATTTTGCGGCAATGTTTAATTCATTAAATAGGCTTAGTCAATTAGATCCGGAATGTTATATATATCCAGGTCATGAGTATACTTTGAAAAATTTACATTTTGCCCAGTTTATTGAGCCGGATAATCAATTAATAAGGGATAGGATTAAGCTTGAAGAAGATAAATTAAATAAGTTGGGGAGTACACCACCGATTAAGTTGGCTGTTGAACTTAAGACTAACCCGTTTTTACGCTGTAATGAGGCAGAGATGGTAAATAGAGTAAATCAGATAAACGGTGATGATTGCATTAATTTTACTGATAATAACAATAATACTCATACAGCTTCTCAACAACATAGTGAGGGAATTGATACTAATGAGTTAAGATGCTTTATGAGGCTGCGGGAATTACGTAATAACTTTTAGTCTATAACCTTCTCTCATTGGTGTTTTCTTTTCTGCGTAAAATATATAGGTTCTGTTCCTAAAATAGGCAGGATTTTATAATTTGAGTTATCTGTTGACACATTCCCCCTATGAAACTGTTGATGTTGTGATGCTGAATCATGCCCAGAAACATGGACTTTTATAAATTTAAATCCTTCTGTCATAGACTGTTTGGTGGTATCATTAAGCCATTTATTTGCATCTTCTCCTGCTGTTGGATTATTTTTATATATAGTTAACAGATTTTCATAACCTTTGATTTCTTCGTCACTTATTATAATTTGCGGATTATTAAACAATTTGGTTATAAATTGATGATATTTTTCATTTACATTTTTAACTAAACCAATAAATGCTTGTTCTTGTGATTTTAAATATTTATTATATTCAATTTTGGCTATTTGCAATAGTGATGTAACAGTATTACGTTGTGTATCATCTATCTTATTGATGTTAATATTTTTAAGGTCTTCTGGAACTCCTATTTCTAAGGATTCACAAAATTTTAAAAATTGTTTAAATTCATATTGGAATTTTACCTTTAGTAAAAATTCATCAAACTCCTTGTTGGATGTGTCCAAGCAACCATTGGGTAAATTTAAGTGATCCGGAACTGTTAAATTTAATGATTTAAGTAGGTTAATAAACTGGTGGTGCACTCCAATAGTTTTGTAGCTGGTTAATTTATGTTTAACAAAATCGTTAAATTCCTTGCTTTGGAGATCTTCTTTTAAATTAGATAGTAGTTCCTTTAATTGAGCAGACAGATCAGTATGTGTCTTGAGTAAGGTATCAATTTCACTGTTGGTGCTGATATTTTCATTTAGTAGGGATTTTAATTCTTGATTATCTAAGTTATTTTTGTAGTATTCTGCAAGTTTTTTAAATGATTCTGGCAGATCATTTAAATTAAATGGTGAAAGCGCTAGACTTCCAAGTTCTATAAAATCTTTTAAAGTTTTTGGCTTAAATACGATTGGATGGATAAGAGTTAATTGTTTAGCCGTATTTAATGAGATAAGAAGCTCTTTAAGCATGTCTACAATTTTTTGATTTGTTAGGTCCACATTCAACATTTTAAAATGGTCTGAATAGTCTATTCCTAAACAAGTGCAGCATTCTATGAATTTTTTAAGCTCATCTTGTGTTGTGGGAATGTTTTGCGGAATATTTTTTAGTGTTTGCATGATTTTTAAGATGTGTAAGGGGTCATTTAAATAAATTGGCAGCTTCATATTTTCTGGAGAAATCTTTATAATTGGCTGTGTACTGATACTTTTTTTCAAAATTTCTGGAATTGCTACGCCGATTTTTTCGCAGCCAGAAATAAATTGTTCAATAGTAAACGGGGAGTGCGAAAAAAATTCTCCAGTTTTTTTATAGCTTATTAGAACAGATTTTTGTGATAAAAAAAACTGTTTCAGCATTTTTATTAAACTTGTCGTATAAGGTAGGCTATTATGCTCAGGCTTGGCAAATATATTAGCATTCTTATCATGCCCTGTTATTCTTAATGCTTGAGCCATTTCATGATTACCAGTATGACGTTCGTAGAGTACATTATGCTTATCTAAAAATTCAAATAAAAGCATAACTATTAAATCGCCACAATTTCGGTCATGTAAACAGTCACCCATCCATCTAGCCAGCAATTCTTGGTCTTGTTTAGATAAAGGAGCCGATACATCAAATGTATTTTCCAGCATCTTCCTAAAATTTTCGGCAAATAGTTCTCTTTCTGTAGTAGTATGTGTAACACGACCAATATGATGAATAAAGGACAAATTAGGATATTTTAGATTTTTATTTTGGAATTCTTCACATAATTTAAACATGTCCTTATAAACACTGCCACTTTTTTCAGGGAATAAGAGTTTAAATTGGGTTAAAAGTTTTGGCCCGCTGGCATGTAGATCCCCAAAATTGGGTATTTGTCCGGTCGGTACTTGGGTTTCTTTACTATAGTCTATATAATTAAAGTTTCCATTTTTTATATTTTCTTGCGCTTGAGCATTTCCCAGATATTTATTTCTTATGTCTGCAATTTCTGGTGGCAAATCTTTTTGTGCATCGATTAATAAGTTTTGTGCTAAGGTAAATCGTAACCTCTCTATTAAATTTAATGCATAGGACTTAGGCATGTTATCAATAATAAAAGTTATATCTTCTTTAAATTGTTTTGCATCTAGGCTAAGGCTAAAATTATTAGTTTTAAGAGTATCTCGGAAGCTGTTCGCAGTAATATATTCTAATATGTAAGTTTGTTCTACTATGGTTAACTTGTTATAGATTTGAGGTATAATATTTTCTATATTAATCTCTAGGCAGTGTAAATATTGATTGCAAGGATTTTTTAATGCAGATAAAGTCCCTAATGTTGCTAATTGATTTACTAGTTTATTTAATTCCATTTGATTTGTGCTATTATCAAGGAGTGAATTTATTTGATTGCTTAATAAATTTTTATCTACTGAATCAGATTTTATTTTAGATGTTTCAAGACAAAGTTTGATAAATTTGAGCCTATTTTCTGGTTTATTAATGTAACTCAGGACGTTATTTATTGCTTCAGAAATATAATTTATTGTTTGGAAGTTTTTATTTTCAGAAAGTGCTTTATCCATAACCTGCCTCCAATTTGCAAGCACTTCGTGGCTAACCATATTTGTAGCATTATCGTTGAAGTTGGACAAGGCTAATTTATAAAGAATACAAAATTTCAGATATTCATCCTGTTGATCTAGAGGTAGTGAGTCAAGTTTTTGAATATACCGTTTTTTCAAATTTTGAATATTGGAATTGCTGTTTATGTTTGGATCTTCTGTTATGCTATTTAAAATGAAAAATAAATTGTTTAGCTTATCTAACCGGCTTTCTTTAAAGAGTTTAATTATTGGGGTCATATTATATTTTAATATGGTTAACTGAGTGTTACCGTTAATAGAATTATGTATCATATCGAGTTTGCTAGAAAATTCATTTTCTGCACATTTAAGTATAGTGCACTCTAGTTGAGGTGCAAATAATGAGCTTGTTGTTTTTTTTTCTGAGTTGGATTCTAAATTTGGATGAAGAGTAATTTTACACATTTTGTTTTCAATAACTTTTTTAAGTTTATATGTATCTCCATCAAGAATAATTTTTTTAGTTTTGGTTTCAGAGTTATTAGTACTATTGGTATTTGCTGCTTCCCATCCTTGATGAGTTAATAATGCTTCCAAAATTTTGGTAGATACATTTTTTTCAAATATATCTAAAGTATGTGGCTTTTTACTAAATAATTTTGTAAAAAAAAGTTCTATTTTATTAAGGTAACCGTTTGGATTATTAATTAAGAAATTTTTTCTGGATGTGTTAGTGTCATTAGCCCAGACATTGGCTATTTGTTTGAATTTTTTTGGAGTTTGTTTAGTTGTTTTTGGTATCATGCTATTACTACTGTTTAAGATTATTGCACTAATATGAGTTAACTAACATTAAGTTAGCAAAAAATAAATAATGTAGCTGGAAATTGTGTACACTTTTAGCAGTATGCATTTATAAAATGTTTTTGTAATATTCTGTTGCATACATTTAGTTAATACGTTTTGCTAAATTTAAGTAAAAACAAAATTGTATATGTCGTACTATCCTGGTTTTAGTTTGAGCTATTCTCAAATTATACAATAAATTAAATAAAAATTCATTTAGTATCTTTAGGTGTAAATTTTTTATACAAATACATGCTTTTTGAATACATGATAAAATTTATAATATATTGTTTAAATAAATAATTTATGATTTGCTGTTTCCCTTATTATATGCTGCTTACTATAATTATAGATTATTTTATTTATAATAGAACTGGATAGTACTTCTAAATATGAAGAATAGGCATGATATAATGCCATGTTGATTATGCTGTAAAATCTAAGGTAACCCCCCAAATTATTTGCGTAAATTGTGTTAATATTTAATAATCAGAAATAAACAAAATGTTACTAAACAATGAGAGTGTTAATAAAAATGGTGTTAGCAGTTCTAGTGGTAATACTGCTACTGCCAATATAGTATCAATTTTAAAAACGCCGCCGCATTCAATTGAAGCAGAGCAAATGATTTTAGGTGGTCTGCTGCTGGATGAAGATTCCTATATAGATATAGCTGGCATATTATATGAAGGGCATTTTTATCGTAAAGAGCACCAGATAATTTTTCATCATATGGTGAAATTGAAGAGTTTAAATAAAAATGTCGATGCGATTACTATTACGGATTCTTTAGTTCAGGCAAATCAATTAGAATACGTAGGCGGATATGAGTATATCAATAATCTAGTTGATGCAACGGTAAGCAGCAGTAATATTAAGAGTTATGCTGAAATAGTGCGTGAACGTTATGTTTTGCGTGAATTAGTTAAGGCTGGTACTGAAATTGCTGATAATGCGTATTCTACCGAAGGTAGAGATATTGATATTATTCTTGATGAATCAGAGCAGAGAATCTTTAAAATTAAAGATTTAAATTCCAGCAATAAACAATTTGCTGATTTAAAAATATTACTCGATCGAGTTATTGAGCGCACCGTACAGATGTCTCAGCGATCAGATAAAAATGCGGTAACCGGTATTGCTACGCATTACCATCATCTAGACCAAATGACATCCGGGTTACAGCGTGGGGAATTAGTTATTATTGCTGGGCGTCCTGGTATGGGTAAGACTTCCTTTGCACTTAATATTGCAGAGAACATTGCTTTAAAAAATAAATTACCCGTGGCTATCTTTTCACTGGAAATGACTGGCGAGCAGTTAGCTCAGCGTTTGCTAAGTTCGGTTGCTCTGGTTGATCAAGGTTCAATTAAGAGAGGTGATTTAAGCCACGATGAAATGGATAAATTATTTTTGGCGGTAGGTGAACTGCGTCAAGCTCCAGTTCATATTGCTGAAACGCCGGGTATAAATGTAATTGATTTGCGGGCACGGGTGCGACGGCTTAAAGATCAAACCGGAGATTTAGGCTTAATTGTGATCGATTATGTGCAGATTATGTCTGGAATGCGTGAATCAAGAAATTCCAATCGTGCGCAAGAAATTGCAGATATTTCACGTTCATTAAAAGCTTTGGCTTTAGAGTTAAATGTTCCAGTGTTATTGCTGTCTCAATTAAACCGTGAAGTAGAAAGTCGACAGGATAAGCGTCCCAATATTGCAGACTTACGTGAATCTGGTGCACTCGAGCAAGATGCCGATATTATTATGCTGCTGTATCGCGATAGTTATTATGACAAAGAAAGTAAAAAAGGTAATTTATCTGAAGTGCATATTGCTAAAAATAGGAGTGGCTCAACCGGAGTTGTAGAACTGGCATTTTTGGCAAAATGTACTAAATTTGAAAACCCCTATATAGATTATGCAGGTGATGAATAATTGGTTTACTTGCGAAGCTGAAGCTGTACTTTTTTAATATTCGAAGTATTTCGAGTCGAAGACAAGGAATATCGCAATAAAAAGCGACGGGGATTATTCCCCGACGTGTCCAACAGTGTACAAAGAAGTACACGAGGAGCGTTTATAAAATATGACACAGTCCAGCTTTAGCTTCGCAAGTAAACCAAAGACTAAGAGTATAGATGACAAATAAAAAAATTAGCATTAAAGAGCGTGTTACATGTATTTTTAATATATTGCGTGCAGATAATCCCAAACCTACTACCGAGCTTGTATATTCTTCGAATTTTGAATTGTTGGTATCGGTTGTATTATCTGCTCAGGCAACTGATATTAGCGTAAATAAAGCAACAGCTAAATTATATGCGGTAGCTAATACGCCGGAGGCAATTTTAAATTTGGGTATTGAGCAATTAGAACACTACATAAAGACCATAGGCTTATATAAAACTAAAGCTAAAAATGTGTATAATTTATGTCGGATTTTAGTGGCTGAATATAATTCTCAAGTGCCTAATAATTTTGAAGATCTGGTACGTCTACCTGGAGTAGGCAGAAAAACTGCCAATGTAATTTTAAATACTTTGTTTGGGTTACCAACTATTGCAGTTGATACGCATATTTTTCGGGTGAGTAACCGTTTAGGGATTGCGACTGGTACAACTCCTATTCAAGTTGAGAATAAATTAAATAAAGTTATTCCTGCAGAATTTAAGCGTAATGCGCATCACTGGTTAATTTTGCATGGACGCTATATCTGTAAAGCCAGAGCTCCGCTTTGTGATAAATGTAAGATTCATGATTATTGCAGTTTAATTAATGGTAAACACTTTTCCTATTCACAACTCTAACAACTATTATGGTTAATGTGTTATCTAGAATATTGCAAATAATTCTGTAATCACCAACTCCATATTTACAGTATTTTTCAAATTGACCCTTTAAGCTTTCACCTAATGGACGCGGATTCTCTAATTTAGCAATTCTTTCGTTTAAAAATTTTAGTATGCGAACAGCAATTTGTTTGTCTAGTTTATTTAAATCTTTTTCAGCTAATTTATCAAATTTAACTTTCCAAACCATACTTCCTCATTACTTCTTCTAGCGTTATAGATTGGCTTTTACCAGTTCTAATATGATGCATTCTTGTTTCAGCGATATATAAATCTTCTAAATCATCAAGGTGTTCTAATATTGCTTCTCTAGCATAATAAGTTTTGGTTCTACCTGTTAGTTTGGCTAGATTCTCTAATCTAGTTTCAATTTCTTTAGGTAAGCGTATTGCTAACATGATATATTTCCCTCAATATGATATACAGATATATCAACACTATACATTGATTGCTTACAAAAGCCAAATTTATCCAGCAAGTTTTTATATTTTATAGGTTGGGCGTTAAATGCCACGCCAAAGCATGTAAACTATCCAGCCATTTTGTCTAAATTCATACTACAACAGATCTAGCTGCGTCATTTTTTCCCGATCAGTTTTGAGAATAAAAACTACATAATCCGGTGTGTCACACTGTTGCCATGAATATAAATATAATTTGGTATAGCCTTTTTCATGAAGCGTTTCAGCAAGGGTAATACCACTGATTGGTAACAGCACTCCACCGCTTTGGTAATTATTATCCATTATTATTTTGGTATCTTTGGGATATTTATCTATATCGTTGAGGAATTCAAATGGATCATGATACACATCTATAATTAAATGACTATAGTGATCAGCTATTTCTTGTTCTACCACCTCCGGATCATCATCCACAAAAACCATATGTACATTAGCCAATTCACCAGGTTTATATTTGGGACGCTGCACTTTTAGCGGTATACAATAGGCTAACTCTTTGGGTAAAATCTTAGTTCCCATCTTGCTAGCAGCCTTACGTACTTTTGTATCGGCATAGTGGCTGGTTACTAAAATTGCACGCTTAACTCCGCTTTTACTAATAATGTCCAGCCCGTTAAGTTCTTCGTTAATTAGCTCATAATCATTTAATAGATACACATTATTTTTAACTTTTTCAGCCGGCAAGTTATGTATAAATTCTAGCGCATCATTGCCTTCCATGAAATGCTTCACTTGTAGAGTGGGGAATTTTTCTAAAATATAGTTGATGCGTGAATCCCAAGCTCCATGAATTGAGACATCATCATCTACAATTATTATTATATCCTCAGGGGTTATATTAATTTCACTAGCTAACCAATTTGCCGCTTTAGCTTTGGGAAAGCGTATTGCAAAAGTAGTCCCACTGCCTACGCCAGAATCTATTTCAAATCGACCATAATTGCTTTCAATAACATCAAAAACTTGAGTTAAACCAATGCCAAACCCAGTTTTCTTAGTGGTTTTAACTCCTATTTTCTGCCGTAAATTATACAGTGTTTCAAATGGTATACCCTTACCGTTATCCATAACTTCAATCTTAACCCATTCATCATTACTATTTAATTCTAAGGTTATTTTACCCCCACTTTTAGGTAATGCCTCTACCGCATTATTAATTAGATTAGACAGCATACGTCGCAGGTTGCTTGGTTCAATTTGAATAAATACAAAATTATTTATTTGCGAGGCGTTGATTACCAGGTCAAAGTGAATTGGTGAATTTTGGTATTTATAGCGACGTTCACTGGCAATTTCCATTAAAATTACTGAGACTAAAACATATTGACGCTGATTGTTCTCGGTTAAGGCAGATTCTTGCGGTTTATATAAGTTCAGCATATGATTAGTAATGTCTTCGACATTCATAGTTGCACGTCTTAAAGTGATACGTTTTTGTTCTCCAAGCTCAGAGGCAGTTTGTGTAATAGTTTTTAGTGTAGAGAGAGGGGAGCGGATATCATGTGCCATTTGCCCAACTACCTTAACAAATTTTTCCTGTTCTTCAGCATAAATTTTATGCTTTTGAGCCTCTATTTGTAATTGTTCAGCTTCTTTTTGAGCTGTAATGTCTAGTGATGCTCCCACAATTCCAATTACATTACCTTGATTATCTAGCAAGGGGTTTTTTACCGTTAATACTACTATTGGTTTCCCACTATTATTAGCAACTAGAAACACCTCTTCACCTTCATAGCGAGTATTAGTGTTCATGACTAGTTCATCAACTTCTCTTATTTTTGGAGTATCATTCTTCCATAGCATATCAAGATCTGTTTTGCCCACAATTTCATCCATGCTGTTTATACCCGCCATTCTTAATACATATTTATTACAGCCTAAAAAACGTCCTGCTTTATCTTTCCAGTAAATACTAGCATCTATCAAGTCAATTATTTGTCTAAATTTTTCTTGTTCTTCAGCATAAATTTTATGTTTTTCAGCTTGCAATTTTAACTGTTCAATCTCATTTTTATTAGTTACATCAAGGGAGGTGCCTACAATTCCAACTACGTTACCATTCTTATTTAGTAAAGGGTTTTTTACCGTTAATACTACAATAGGTTTACCCTTGCTACTGGCAATTGATATAAGCTCTTCGCCCTCATAACGCTGATTTGTCGTCATAACTGAGTTGTCAATTTCTATTAATTTTGGAGCTTCATTTTTCCATACCATGTCAAAATCAGTT
Organism: Pseudomonadota bacterium; assembly: GCA_030917485.1. GTDB lineage: Bacteria > Pseudomonadota > Gammaproteobacteria > Burkholderiales > UBA11063 > Aquella. Next base: position 19,599 of record JAUPUP010000077.1, on the reverse strand, counting down.
TTACCAATAATTTCATCCAGACTAGTTATACCAGCCATTTTTAATACATATTTATTACAACCTAAGTAACGCCCTTCTCTATCTTTCCAATAAATACTTGCATCTACAACATCAATTATTTGTCTAATTTTTTCTTCTTCATTAAAAATTAGTTCTTGCTTCTCTTTTTCCATTTTATTTTTAATATCGGTAATATCTACAGAAGTTCCTAAAATACCTATGATTTTACCGTTATCATCTAATATTGGATTTTTTGTGGTAACATATGTTCTTACTTCACCATTTGTTAAAATTACTACTTCTTCATCATGGTATGGAGTGCCTTGTAGCACTGATTGGTCAATTGCAATAATTTTATCAGCTTCAGATTTTTCCAGAAAATCGTAATCATTCTTACCAATAAAATCTTGCCGTTTTTTTAAATTAAATGCCTTTAGTACGTTAGTATTACAGCCCAAAAAGTTGCTTTGAGTATCTTTCCAGTATATATGGATATTTAATAAGTCAATTATTTTATAAATATTTTCATCAGCTAAATCAAGATGACCAAACATTACACAATCTCCCACTCAAATATTGTTATTTATTCTCTGAAGCCTTATATTCTAATTTATAATTTATGATTTTTTGTCATTATGAGCTTTGTTGCACATGAAAGTTGCAGTCTAAATTAATGGATTTTTTAGGTATTGAGTATTTATTCATAAAGAGCATTATCCTAGCATAAATTAGTTCACTCTGCGCTAATAAATTAAAATGATTGGAGTTTTTTAATTTGATCAAATTAATATTTATAGGATTAACAATTTTATCAATATTATTATACTGCAACCCTAGAGCATATTCTTTTAAAGGATCATAGTTTTGTAAAAAAATAATAGCTTCTTTTTGCATAGCTTTAAATAGTAAAATTTTACTGTATTGTAATTTAATTGGTACTTCTTGGAAAGATAACTCAATATCACATCTAAAATTATTTTTTACTTTAGCTGTATACTTTGGGTCAATACCTATTTGTTGGATAAATAATTTTAATTTTGATGCGTCTAAAGTTACTTGGCATAACTTATGCGCAAAATTTCTGTCTGGATAAACTGAATCAACAAGAATTACATAAATATTTTTGTATCCGCATTGTTCTAAAATATGCGCAATATTTAAGGCAATTTGACCGCCTAAAGACCATCCTAATAATAAATATGGTTTATTTTCTTGATTGGATTGCTGTCTAATTTTATGAATTGAATCTAAATAAAGTCGGGCAACGCTTGTAATATCATTTATTTTTGTCTCATGATGCAGATTATAGTTATCTACCCCATAACAACTATAAACATCAGACAATTTATTAGCCAATTCTACATAAACTTCAGAACCAGCAAAAGCTGGGTGTATCATAAACATATTTAATTTATTAGAAACATGGTTTAAATTAGTGATAGAATTGAATGTGTCATTAGTATGATATTGATATAGATATCCGGTAAGACTTTGCACGGTGTTATTAGTAAATATATCCACCGCTTTAAGTTTAAAGTTAAGCTTATTGCGTATTTTAGCAATGAGCTTAAGTGCTAAAATACTATTTCCGCCGATTTTAAAAAAATTATCCTGTATACCTACGTTATCTTTTGTTATATTTAGTATTTGCGCAAAAATCTCACACAGCGTCTTTTCTAATTTGGTTTTAGGTGCGACATACTTATTATTAGAAATAAAAGCAGGGCTAGGTAGAGACTTATAATCTACTTTACCGTTAGAATTAAGCGGTATACTATTTAGGGGTATTAAATATTGGGGTATCATGTAATTTGGAAGTCTAGTTGCTAAATATTTTTTTAAGCTTTCTGTATATTTACTGTCAAATAACTGTATGTTTTTGTTTGGATTGTTGGCAAAATTCTTGTAATTGAGCGGGTTTTTTTGATAATTGATTATGACTTTTTCTGACCCTGCATTTTGGGAATAAATTGTATTGGAGGCAATTATGTTCAGATACAATGGATTATCTATATCTAAATACACGGTTACTTTAAACCCTTTTTTATAAAATGTTTTAGTTAATTGTTCTATATCTAATAATGCTTCTGCTTTATCAACAGACAGATCGCATTGATTATTGTAGAGATTATTGCACCTAATATATTCTTTAGCAATTCTAAAATTTGGATACTTAATATATAAATTTGCAGTAGAGTAATTATTTAACGTATCTGCAACATTCACTATTTTTTTAAATTTATCAATGTTAATCTGTGTTGTAGATGTTTTTTTGTTTTTATCAATGTGTAAAACTACATCATAACGATAACTGTTCATTTCATTGACCGCCTTACCAAATTTAGGCATTAATTCAACGTATGCTATGTAATCATTATTGTTTTTTAGATATAGAAAATATTCTGGAGACACTAGTAATTCTTTTTCTTTTATTTTAAAATATTCAATATCAGAAATATCCACAAAATTATTTTTAAAATTAAGCACTGAATAAGCAAAGCATTCTAATAATCTAAAATCTCTGACATCGCCTATAAAAATTTTACCCGCTATATCAATATTCTCAATTATTTTGATAAGCAGTTCTTCCAAGTGATGTAGAGATGGAAAGCATTGTATTATGGAATTAAGGATAACTGTGTCATAAGTTCCAGTTAATTCTTCAAAAGGAATATTAGCTGCACTAGATGCAGATGCTTTAAATTTATCGGCGTAACCTAGTGAGTTAATAACTTTTTGCGTGTATTGTACTGCATTTGTAGAAAAGTCAAAGGCATAATAGTACTCACAATTATCAATAAGTTGAAATAACAGCAGACCACTACCGCTACCTATTTCCAGAATTCGCCGAGGGTTTAATTTAAATAATCGATCTATAGTATTATCGCGCCATTCACACATTTCCGCATGTGTGATAGCTTGACCAGTATAAGAACTATTCCATCCAATAAAGTTATTTTTATAATCGTTAGTATTCAGTTGAGTATAGGTTGCATTATAAATATTTTTCCAATCATTGATTAGTTTTGATGAGGTATTAATATTTATGTATGGTTTTCTTACGTAATAACCAATTAAATATTTTGTGTTTAAATTATTCCTATATTTTACTGTAGCTATGCATTGTTTTATTCCAGCATAAGAAGTTAGCACTTTTTCTATCTCGTTTAATTCAATTCTAAATCCTCTTAGTTTAATCTGAGAATCATTTCTACCAATATATTCAAGATTATTATCTGGTAAATAACGAACCAAATCACCAGTTTTATATAAGCGAGAATTTTTATTCTGAATTTTTTCTTTTCGAGTTTGAAATGGATTAGCTATGAATTTTATAGATGTTAGTTCTGGCTGGTTTAAATAGCCTTGCGCAAGTCCTGCACCTCCTATATATAGTTCTCCAATAGCACCCTTTGGCAATGGTTGTAAATGTTGGTTTAATATATATGCATATTGATCGGGAATCATACATCCAATTATAGATATATTAATGTTGTCTCGTTGGGTTATTGGTTTATAGGTTACATGCACTGTAGTTTCAGTTATTCCATACATGTTTATTAGTTGTGGGTTCGTATAGCCATATACTTTAAACCATGCTTGCAAATAAGTTAAATTTAAAGCTTCGCCACCAAAAATTACATACCTTAAAGTAGGTAAAGCTGGAAACCCTTTAGTTAGTATTATTTGCATAAGTTGATAAAATGCTGTTGGGGTTTGATTTAATACCGTTACATTTTTCTGTTTGCATAAATCATAGAATAGCTCGAAGTCTCTGGTGTGTTCATATGTAGGTATAACCAATTGACTTCCATAGCATAGAGCACCCCATATTTCCCAGACACTAAAATCAAAGGAGTATGAGTGAAAAAGCATCCACACGTCTTGAGTGTTGAACTTATACCAATCATTAGTTGTAGACAATAAACGGCTCACATTGTTATGTTGCTGCAATACTCCCTTAGGTTTACCAGTTGTGCCACTGGTATAAATTACATATGCAAGATTATACTGATTGGTCATTGTGGTGGGGTTGGCTGTCATTGAGGGTGGAAGTTGCTCAAGTTCTTCATTTATTTGTTCAATATATAAAATTGGGGTGTTTTGTTGATGCTGCAAATTAAACTGTTCTAGACGGTGCTTATGCAGCTTATTTGACAGTATAACTTTTGCCTGAATATCTTCAAATATATATTGAATCCTACCGTCTGGATAATTTGTATCTATGGGTACATATGCGCCACCAGATTTTAAAACTGCCAGTATCGCAATTATTATATTTTCATCTCTATCCAAAAATAGTCCAATTAAGTCATCTGGAGCAATCTGGTACTGATTTTTTATATAATGGGCTAACTGGTTAGATTTTTGATTCAATTCTCTATAGGTTAGTTCTTTATCTTCATGTATTATCGCAATATTATTGGGTGTTTTTTCTACCTGTTTTTCAAATAATTGATGGATCATTTTGGTTGATGCATATTCTTGATATGTACTATTATAGTCAATGAGTAATTTTTTATAATCAGCATCATCTACATACTTAATATCCTTGATTTGTTTTTCTCTATCTTTTAGCTCACTAATTTGTGCTACTTGTTCGAGAATAATTTTATAAGTTTTAATATATCCTTCAATTGTCGACAATTCAAAAATACTGGTTGCGTATTCAATTGTGCCGATCAGATTTTCGCTGCTATTATTAAAAGTTAGTGATAAATCAAATTTTGCAGTTTGATACATTTCGACAGGTTTATATTCAGTCAATAGATTGTGATACTCACCGCCAAAATCTTGCATTGCAAACATAATCTGAAAAATTGGATGTTTACTTAAATCATCATTGCTGTCAAATTTCTCGACTATTTTTTCAAAAGGAATATCTTGGTTGAGTTGAGCTTGGATTATTTCATCAAATACGGTATGTATAAAATCAGCTATTTTAGTCTGAGTATTAATCTGCTGACGTAATACCACAGCATTTACAAAAAAGCCAACTAAATTAGCTATATTTTTATAATGCCGATTAGAGATCATAGTTCCAAGAACAACATCATCTTGATTACTATAAATTCTTAAGAATAAATAAAAACTGCTCAAAAGCAAGCTATATAAAGTTACATTCAACTCGCGAGCGCATTTTCTTAACTGCATAGATAACTGCAATGGTAATTCAAACACTACGGTTTTGCCCGCATAATCAAATATAACTGGTCGTGTTTTATCAATCGGCAAGTTTAAATTTTCGTAACTATCTAGTTTATTTGTCCAGTAATTTAGTTGATTTTGTATTGCTTCGCTGTTTAAATAATTTCTTTGCCATACAGCAAAATCCGTATATTGAATTTGTATCTCAGGCAAATCTAATATGTTATTAATTAATTTTTTATTGACTTTATTGTTGCTATTACTGCCAATTTGCTCATCAATATTATTTGTGAGATTAGCCGGAATGTTATTTGCATTGGCAAGCTTATTCATATTGTTAAAATATTCATAATATTTGACCAAATCATGAATTAAAATATCTCCAGACCATCCATCAAATGCAATGTGATGTACCACAATACTTAGATAATATTTTTGTTTATATTGGTAACAGCATATCTTAATAGGTAATTCTTGATTTAGATCAAATAGATAATTTATGTCTTCTTGTAAAACTGAATCGAAATTTTTCTTGCTGTTTACTTGTTTTATGTCAATTTCTATAGCATCATCCACAATAAATGGATAACCATCGCCAGAGTCATCTTCTTTGATGATGGTTCTCAATATCTCATGGCGCGCAACCACAGCTTGTACGCTTTTCAGCAGTATGTCAATCTTACAGCTTTGAGTTAATTTGAAGATTAAGGGCACATTGTACGCCTGATTGCCTTCTTTATATTTAGCAATAAACCATAGCCGCTCTTGAGCAAAGGAAAGCTTTGATTGTTGGGAACTGGTATTTGTGTCTGGAGGTGTTATTATTACATTATTATTTAGATTCAGTAAACTATCCAATAAGTCAGCTATAGTTCGGTGTTTAAATAATGCGACTGCGTCCAGCTTATCACATTTAAATACCTGGTTGTTTAGTTTATGCACTAATTTAACTGCCAATATTGAGTTACCGCCCAGTCTAAAAAAATCATCATATATGCCAACTTGGTGAGTACTAATATGTTGGTTAATAACGTCTTGATGTTCGGTTTTTGTGTTTCTTGTTCTGTGTGCCTCTAAAACTTCGGCATAAATATTACATATTTGTTGCTCCAGCTCATTTCTTGGCGCTACATAATTATTTGTGTTTCTAGATTGAGGATTAGGTAGAGCTTTTCTATCTAGTTTACCATTTGTTGTCAGCGGTAATTTATCTAAATGTATCAACGCATTGGGTATCATGTACTGAGGCAGATTTTGGCGTAATTGACTGAATATGGCTTGCTCATCTAATTTAGTTGCTGCGGTATAATAAGCAGCAAGATATTCACTAGGATAGCCTTCTTGTTTAGCAGAGGAGTTGGCGCTGTTTTGAGTAAGCAATGCCGCCGTTGCTTGTATTACTCCAGGATAGCTCATGAGAGCTGTTTCAATTTCACTCAGCTCGATTCTATGCCCTTTGATTTTTATTTGAGAATCATTTCGGCATATATATTCTAGATTACCGTCAGGTAAATATCTGGCTAAATCGCCAGTTTTATACAGGCGGTTATTTTTATTTATAGAATTAAGTACACCAGTCTCGACCGTATCAGTCTTGACTGTACCAGTTTTGACTGTACCAGTCTCGACTGTATTGGTTTGGAACGGGTTGCGGATAAATTTATTTTGGTTTAGTTCGGGCATATTTAGATAGCCACGGGCAAGACCTGATCCGCCGATATATAGTTCACCGACTGCACCAATCGGCATTAAATTTAAATTATGATCTAAGATATAAACGGTTTGGTTGAGTAATGGTTTACCTATGCTTATATTGCTATTATTTCTACTATTTTTATTTTGAGTATTATCTGTAACATTATCTATATTTGCATTGATATCTATTAATGCTGCGGTAGACCATATGGTTGTTTCTGTAGGTCCATAAACATTGATTATTTCCAGATGGATATTTTGTGTGCGGATTAATTTTTTATTTAGTTTGCGCAGTTTGTCTAAAACTCCTTGAGTAAAAACTTCACCGCCAATTAAGATTTTAATTTTATGCTTGATATTAGAGTTGATATCAGAAGTGAGGGAGGATTGTTGCAACCCGTCATCTAAATCATAACTGTAATTAATCGCATTAAGCAATAACTCTACCTTGGATGGCGTAAGTTGAATACAATTATATTTGCTTAGATCTAGTTTATTTAATTGGAGTTCTTGCTTGCTATTACCTAATAAATCCGTTAAATATACAGTATAACCATTAACTAAAGGCAGGGCATATTCTAAGCCAAAAATATCAAATCCATAATTAGTGGTACTAAGCATGTTTAGGGGGACTTCATTATTAAGCGGAAAATTAATAAAACTGAGAATAAAGGAGGTTAAGCTATGATGCTCAATCATTACGCCATTGGGCTTGCCAGTGGTGCCGCTAGTGTAAATAACATAAGCTAAATTACTGCCGGTAGTGGATGTGATTGTATTTGTGCTTGGCTGAGCAGCTAATAGTTGGATAAATTCATCACTATCAATGAATTCGCAACTGCACCTGCAATTAGAATCGTAATTAGGATTATAATTAGTTAGTGGCACAGCGGCTTTGGTGGATGGGACTGCGCTGGTGGAGGCTGGCTTGAATTTATTGTGATGCACGGTATTGGTAAGCAGTACTTTGGGCTTTACATCGTCTATAATAGAGCGAATACGCTCCAGCGGATAATTTGGGTCAATTGGCACGTAAGCGCCCCCCGACTTAAGTACGCCGAGTATGGCTATCAGGGTGTGTTCATTTTGGCTTAGGCATAGTGCAATTAAATCATCGCTCTGTATTTGATAGGTGTTAATTAAATAATGGGCTAATTGATTGGATCTATCATTTAGTTCTTGGTAGGTTAATTGTTTATTTTGGTAAACTACAGCTATACTATTTGGAGTCTTGGCTGCTTGTTGTTCGAATAATTGATGAATCAATAATTGATGCATCAATGATTGATGAGTAAACACTTGATGAGTCAATGTTTGACACGTCAAAATTTGACACGTCAATAATTTACTAATTATTTTATTGGGGTTTGTTAGAGTATTGCCAGTCATTGTATCTTGAGTGCCTGGATGATAGGTACTACTATTATTCCATTCATAGATTATTTTATGGTAGTCATCTGCGCTTATTATTGAATAATCATTGAGCGTATTAGGCTGTTGGTTATGCGGTTGTTTATGTGGGGTAATGCTATACAGGGTATTATTGTATGTAGTGTTATTATAAGTATTATAAGAAAGATTATTATACTCATCTTCGAGTATTTCTTGGTATAATTTTTTATAGCAATTAATAAAGCTAATTAACAGATTATCATCTATTGCAGTCGAGTCATATTTAACCTTAAAATTTATTTTATGATTCTTAATCTCTTGTTCAAAGATTAATTTATTATTTAAGTCAGTATGTAGTTGATTATTTATTTTGGCTGATTCAATATGCGCAAATTTAAACTGTGTATCTTTTAAGTTGGTTTGAATAAAAGCTATATCCAGTAATCCTTTATTGTCGCCATCAATAATTTCAGATATAGGGCAATAACGATAGTCAAAGGTTTTGTGGTTTTTTACCTCGGCTATAAAAAATTTAATTTGTTGTGCAATATCGCCAAGACAGACTATATGCTCAAAATCATAGGCAATTATACTGGTATTTATTTGTGCGCCATATATAAAATCACGTCCTTCCATTATGGCGGTTGGGTAACTAATGCCAAACTTCTTTTGTCCAGTGTATCTATAGAGGAGGTAAGCAAAGATTATTTGCCCTAATAAATACGGGGTTATCTTATGTTTTTTGGATACAAAATTTGTTTGAGCAAATACTTTCTCATCAAAATCAAAGCACAATTCTTTGACTATATTGAATGGTGTTGGCGCAGTTGTAGTATTAACTTTATTATGTTCAGCGTCATTGGATAGTTCAACATTTCTAGATAAAGCTTGGGCTGAGTTTAAATGCAAGAATTTTAAATCTAAGGTTTCTAGATTATTTAATTTATTGTGCCAGAATTGTTTACTTTGTTCAAGATTCTTACTAACTAGTGCATCTAGAGTATCACCCAGTGAGTTCAAGCGACTAATTTGTTCATCCCGGTTATATTTGAACTTAAAGTTATTGTCGTTATAATAATTAATTAGATTTGTAAATATACCGCCTTCTGCAGATAAACCAGACACCAATATATGATGACATGAGGCGATGAAGCGGTACTCATTTGCAGAGTATTTGATCAAGAAAAATCTATGTAGCTCTCCGCTGTGTAAATCAAACGGCTTGCTAACTAGTTGAAAAAGTTCCGGGTCAGACATTGGATTAGCAAAAAAGTGCAATTCTTGTCTATAAGAGCTTTCTACCCAATACGGTTGCTCTTCAATTATTTCAATTTTGCTATTGAATAATAAATACCCATCAACAAAGTTGTTAATTGCTACGCGTAGTTGCTCAGGACATAAATTACCATACAGAAACTGATCGGATACAATGTTATAGTCATTTCGCAATGGATTAATGAGCCATTCGGTATAAAATATTTTATGATAAGGTGATAGTTTTATTTTATGCACTTTGATTACCATTTTATAAATAGGTTTACGGAATTCGATTTTTCTAGTGGACGCTGATGATTTTTATTTATATTATGCTTAATACTTATAACCCTAAACCGATTATGATTATTAGAGTTTAGAGCTTTAAGTAAAATTCCTTAATAGTGCTACATTTTTGAAAATGTCGGGTATTAAGGTGAAGTTACTACGATGTAGTCAGCCATTGTATATTAATTTTTATTTTAGGCGGGTTGCTTTTAGGGGTGGTGGTCTATAAATTAACAGGGGTATTCATAGAATTAATTGTCATGGCAAATGCTTTTAATGCTTGTTTGCGCGATAATGCAAGATCAACTATGGGGGTGGGGTAATTAACGCCTAATTCTATCCCCGCCGCAGATAATACTGCTTGTGGAGCCTCCCAAGGGCTAAATAAGTAGCGAGTTGGCAGGTTTTTTATTTCTGGTACATAGTAACGGATATATTCACCATCAGGATCAAATTTTTCTCCTTGGCTTACCGGGTTAAAAATTCTAAAATAGGGCGCAGCGTCTGCTCCACAACCAGCAACCCATTGCCAACTAGCGCTATTGTTAGCCAGATCTGCATCTACCAAGCAATCCCAAAACCATCGTTCGCCATGCTGCCAATTTATTAATAAATTTTTTACCAAAAAAGACCCGGCAACCATCCTTACGCGGTTATGCATATAGCCGGTTTCCCATAACTCCCGCATTCCGGCATCAACTATTGGAATTCCAGTCATACCTGTTTGCCATGCCACTAGCTTTTCTTTATCGTCTTGCCACGGAAAAATATCAAATTTAGTTTGTAAATTCTTTTTCGGTAATTCAGGGTTATAATAAAGTTGACTATAGGAAAACTCACGCCAGCCCAATTCACTGCAAAAATTATCGACATTATTATTTTCACCCAGTTGTTTTACCGCATACCAAACTTGGTTGGGTGAAATTTCACCGAAATGAAGGTATGGGGATAGCTTGGACACAAATAATTTAGCCGGAAAATTACGCCCATCTTTATAGTTAGTTATTCCTGATTTCAAAAATTTATCCAAGCAATTATGAGCCGCGGTTTCTCCAACAGACCAATACTTATGAATTTTATCATCCCAGCTTATTTTAGGCAGTAATCCGAGTGCATCAATAGTCAGTGAATTTTGACTATCTTTCTCAAAAATTATAGCTGCGGGGGCTGGCAATGGCTGACGTGGCAAAATAGCGTTTAGGCATCCTTTACGATAAAAAGGAGTAAAAACTTTATAAGGAGTTCCATCACTCTTCTGGATGGTCCACGGCTCCCATAACAATGAACCGTTACAACTGGTGACGGTTACTCCATAATTTAACAGCGTTTCTTTAATTATCTTATCGCAACTAATGCGCCATGGTTCATAACATCTATTCCAAAAAACTTGCTTGATATGGTATTGTGAACATAACGTGGATAAAATTGTTAAGGGATTACCCCGATAAATGGATAAATTCAGACCTAAGCTTTTGTTTAAGGCGGTTAACGAATGATGCAGCCAAACTCGGCTTGCTCCACCCATTTTATATTCATTTGCGTTATCATCATCAAGAATATAAATTGGCAGTACCTTACCATGCCTCACCGCTTCAAGAAGAGCTGGATTATCGGCGAGGCGTAAATCTTGTCTGAACCAGTAAATAACTTTTGTTTGCATTATGACGACTGTCCTATTTATTGTAATTAGTCAGAATTGTACATTAAAATTGTACATTTATGTTGCGCCTAATTTGTCTATTTTGATATGTGCATGAAATAGGATTTGACAGTTTTAACTATTCTAAAGTTCAATACCTCGCTATAGCTATAATGGAGTTATTATATTCTTATACTAATAATACCCTAAATGAGTTATAATTACTTATTATTAATCTTTATGAGTAATAAATTATGAGAATACAAATTACTATAGATGATACATTCGGTAGTCAAATAAAGTCCAGAGCAAATGAGTTGGGGTTGTCTGTTAGTTCATATAGCAGGTATGTTTTAAAAGAAGCTTTAAAAAATAATAAACTAAATAAATTAGATATTGCTTTAAAAGAAGATTCGGAAGAAATAACTTTTGAAGAGTTGCAAGCAGAAATTAAGGCATTAAAAAATGCTTAAATTGAAACAAAAACCTTCTTTTAAAAAATCCCTGAAAAAATATAAACATAAAGATAAGATTTTGGAAGAATTGGAGTATGTAGTTTCGTTACTAATTAATGAACAACCGATACCTATCAAATATAGAAACCATATGTTAACTGGTAATTATGCCGGTATTATGGAGCTGCATTTACGCCCGGATGACTTATTGCTATATATAAAAATTGAACAGCAAAGTATTATTCTAGTTGAATTGGGTAGTCATTCGGACTTATTTTCCTGATATATTTGTTCTATTTCTTAATTTTAAATTTAGTATTCTATCAACTGGTGGATAGCAATAACTTAGGTTTTTACATCCTTGAAATGATATATTGAGTATTAAATTGCCATTGCCGAACTCAGTAACTGGAATTGAAATAAATACTTTAGCTTTGTATACAGTATAATCGCCGATTATGTCATTATGCAATAAAATTGGTGTGGGCATTATAGGGCTGCCGATTTTTACGCTAGACAGCTTGTCAGCGCTAATTTTTACGTGATTAGCATATACATCATAATCTTTTGCTATATCAAATACCAGTTGAATTTGAGTTGGGGTTTTTTGTATTAATGTTGTTTTAAACACTATTTCTGCGGGCAAATAGTTGGCTGAGTTTGAGTTGGCTGAATTCGCAGCAGACATGAGCAATGCTAAAATTAAGATTAATATTTTTTTCACGTTATTTATTTCAGCCTTGTATTGCAGCACAGAAATGAAGCCCTTTGTACTCTGTGTTAATCTTGTTTTTATTTTCATCACATCCAAATTTATACATTTTTGTCTTTACTTAATATGGATGCAATATTATAGCATATAGCTTTTGTTATTGATGCCGCAATTCGCATAGGCGTAATTGGCCAACCACATGGCTTGAAGTTTTGTATGCTCAAATATGATTAATAATGTATGGTATAATCACCCCTTCTTTAATATTTATCATTAAATTAACCTAAATAAGCTGGTTTGATTGGGTTTTCTAAGAGGATAATTTAACATATGAGTTGGCTAAGTAAACTATTACCGCCTAAAGTTCAAGCTAATGACGGTGAGACTGTCAAAAGTAATGTGCCAGAGGGGTTGTGGCGTAAGTGTGGTAATTGTAATGAGATTTTATATCATACCGATTTGGATAATAATTTAAAAGTATGCCCTAAATGTAATCATCATCATCAGTTGACCGCGCGGGAACGCTTGGACATGTTGTTAGATAAAAATGACCGCCTCGAAATTGCTATGGAAGTGAAACCGATTGATATTCTTAAGTTTAAAGATAGCAAAAAATACACGGATCGCTTAGAGCATGCCCAAAAATCACTTAAAGAAGACGATGCCCTAGTGGTTATGCAAGGGCAGATGAATAATCTACCGGTGGTAGTGGCTGCGTTTGAATTTAGGTTTATTGGCGGTTCTATGGGGTCGGTAGTTGGTGAGCGGTTTGTAAGAGGCTTAAGAGCTGCGGTGAGCAATAATTGCCCGTTTATTTGTGTGGCTGCATCAGGCGGTGCGCGTATGCAAGAAGGAGTCAATTCCTTAATGCAGATGACCAAAACATGTGCTGCATTAACTTTATTGACTAAAAATAAATTACCTTTTATTTCTATATTATCTGACCCTACTATGGGGGGCGTATCAGCTAGTTTTGCTTTTTTGGGTGATATTGTTATAGCAGAACCAGGAGCCTTGATTGGCTTTGCTGGACAAAGAGTTATTGAGCAGACGGTACGACAAAAACTTCCCGATGGGTTTCAAAGATCCGAGTTTTTATTAGAGAAGGGAGCTATTGATATGGTTGTAACACGGCAGAATCTAAAGAATGAGATTAGCAACCTTTTAACGCTTTTGGCGAATAAAGAGCAGACAAAATAAAAAGGCAGAACATAAAACGAAAGCAGAATATAAAAATTAAAAATAGTCTTAATAATCTTAAAAAATATATTTATTTTATTGTTATATTGTTTAATATAGTATTTGTTTTAAGCGGATGTGACTATGGTAAGCGACAGCAAAGTTATGGTACTACAGTTACTACTTTTGATGCTGTAAATGCGCAAAACCCACAGTTTAAAACTACTATTACTAATATTGTATATGATGACAAGGTTCGGCCGGAGAGCGTAAATTACAATAATAATAAGATATTAAACGCTCCCAGCATAGAGAGTAGTGGTTATTATCCAGCTAAAAATGTTGTAATTTCAGATCCAGAAAGTGGTATCGTCAATTATAAACTATGGGTATGGCAGAATGAATCGTGGGTTTTGCAAACTGGGGGGGCTAAGCAACCGCCTTCGGTTAATAAAATTTATGGAATGGCAACACCAGAGTTTATTGTATTACAAGACAGCAATCATGATCTTTGGGTATATAGTGATGTGATGTTTAATGGGTGGAGTAAGCAAACTTTATCGTCGTCGGTATATAAGGATTCAACTCAAGACAGTAATGCTATCCGGCAGACTAACTCTGGGCATAATCCGCCATCGGTAAGCCGTGTTTACGGCGATCCTTCACCATCTTCAATTATATTGCAAACTGCTGCGCAGCCACATGGTTTTTGGTTAAATGATGAACAAATACCTAAACAGTTATGGGTATATAATGGTAAGAGTTGGAATAAACTTACTGGTGGAGTTAAGCAGCCACCATCAGTTAGTGAAATTGTGGGTAAGCCCACTCCTAAGTCAATTGTTTTACTAGATAAATCTGTTGCTCAAAATTTATGGGTATATAACGGTAATGTCTGGAAAAGACTGACTGGGTGTGATAATCAGCCAGTTGCAATTCATAATATTTATGGCAGATACCCTACGCCAAAGTTTTTGGTGGTGCGCGATAATGATAATGTACTATGGGTGTATAATAATAGCCGGAGTGATGGCTGGGTTAAATATATTGGAGGGTCAAATCTACCTGATGAAATAGATAATGTATATGATGATCCAGCGCCAAATTCTATTGTACTTAAAGATACTAATTTCATGCTTTGGACATATAACGGCAGGTTCTGGACTAAATTAACTGGTGGTGTCAATCAACCGCCATCGCTTGAGAATGTTGCTGGTTATCCTAGAATAAATTCTATTGTATTTAAAGATCGTAACTCCAAATTGTGGATATATAATGGCAGCTCTTTTAAGTCAGAAACTGGCGGTGTTGATCAGCCACTGTCTGTAGATAGATTTTTTGGTCACCCTAGCGAATCGTCTATTGTAATTAGCGATAATAACGGACACAATTTATGGGTGTATGATGGATATTCTTGGAGTCAGCAAACCGGCGGAAGTCATCAACCAAAAGCAGTTGATTTAATGTTTATGGTGCGACAGCGTCAGTTGCAGGAGTAGTTTATTCTTATGTATGTGCATCGTTCTCCCGCCTATTTTTCTTGGTTGTGGGGCTTGGTTATTGGGGTAGTAGTTTTATTAGTGCCACTTTCTGCCACAGCCAATAATATTGATGTGGCTTTTAGTCCCAATGGTGGTGGAGAAGAATTAATTATTCAAACAATTAATTCTGCTAAAACAACTTTGTGTATGGCAACTTATAGTTTTACGTCAAAAGCAATAGCTGGTGCAGTATTAAACGCCAGGCTACGCGGAGTTAATGTTAGGGTTGTATCTGATTATAAAGCAAACACCAGTCATTATACTGCGGTTAATTATCTTAATAATCATGGGGTTGCTATTCGACTTAATCGCCATTATGCCATAATGCACAATAAATTTATAGTGGTAGATAATCAAACAGTTGAGACTGGGTCCTATAATTATAGTTCTGCCGCCGAAAAAAAGAATGCTGAAAATGTTATTGTAATTTGGAATAATCCAAAGCTTGCCGCAAAATACGCTAGTGAATGTGAGCGCTTATTCAAGGAAGCGGTATAAAAGATGTATAAACGCATAAAGATGTATAAAAATCAATCAAGACATCGAGATATCGAGATATTAAGACGTATAAAGATGAAGATATAAAGATATCAAGATGTATAAAAAATAGTGCACAAGATTATTAGTAACAAATAAATATGGGGGTGAAGTTAAAAATGCTTAAGGTTGGGTTTGTTGGTTGGCGTGGGATGGTAGGTTCTGTATTATTACAGCGCATGATGCAGGAAGGCGATTTTAGTTCAATTAATCCGGTATTTTTTTCAACGTCTAATGTTGGAGGAAATAGCCCTGAGATTGGGGTGCAATTGCCAAAATTGTCTGATGCATATTCAGTGGAACAATTAGCAAAACTGGACGTTATAGTTACAGCTCAAGGCAGTGAATATACTCAAAAAATGCTGCCAGAATTAAGAAATAAGGGATTTAGCGGATATTGGCTGGATGCTAGTTCGGGGCTGCGCATGGATGATGATGCAGTTATAGCCTTAGATCCAATAAATAAAACGGTTATTGATGCTGCGTTGAATAACGGAATTAAAAATTACTGCGTCGGTAATTGTACAGTTAGTTTAATGCTAATGGCTTTGGGCGGCTTGTTTGAGCAAAATCTAGTAGAGTGGGTTAATAATATGACATATCAGGCGGCATCAGGTGCTGGAGCTAATAGTATGCGGGAATTACTTAGCCAAAGTGGACAGATATACCTGAATGTTAAAGATTTATTAAATGATTCATCCTCAAATATTTTAGCTATTGATGACAACGTTTCCCAAACTTTACGTGGCAGTCAAATTAAAACTCAATACCTGGGTGCTCCATTAGCTGGCAGTGTCATACCGTGGATTGATTGTGCTGTGGAGAATGGGCAGACACGTGAAGAATGGAAAGGTGCTGCCGAGACCAATAAAATACTTGGGTTGAGTGCGAATACAATTAAAGTCGATGGCTTGTGTGTGCGTGTGGGCAGTATGCGTTGCCACTCTCAAGCAATAACCTTGAAATTAACCGATAAAAAATTATCTATAGATGACATTACGCAAATTTTATTAAATCATAATCAATGGGTTAAAATAATTCCAAATAATAAACCAGATACTCTAAAATATTTAAGTCCGGCAGCGGTCAGTGGTACCCTAGATATTGTGGTGGGGAGGCTGCGTAAGTTAACTTTTGGCGAAGATTATTTAACCCTATTTACGGTTGGAGATCAGTTGCTGTGGGGAGCTGCAGAGCCATTGCGCCGTATGCTAAATATTGTGGTAAAGCATGGGTGATCACGCATCATTATATAATCTGGCAATGCTTGTTGAATATGATGGTTCAAAATTTTGTGGTTTTCAAAAGCAAGGGCTATTAGTTCGCACTATTCAGGGTGAGTTAGAGCAGGCATTATCAAATTTTGCTAATCAGTCAATTGAAGTCATTACCTCAGGACGCACCGATAGTGGTGTTCATGCAGTTCACCAAGTAATTAATTTTAAAACTAGTGTGGAACGTAAATTAAACAACTGGGTTCGTGGTGTCAATGCGTTATTACCTAAAGATATTGTAATTAAAGATGTTGTGGTAGTCGGTGATACTTTTAATTCTAGGTTTAGCGCAGTTTTTAGAACTTATCATTATTATTTACAGCTAAGTCCAGTGCGTCCGGTAATTTTATATAATAAAGTTGGATGGTATCATGCAGCTTTGGATGTTGAATTAATGCAGTCAGCGTGTCAACTTCTTATTGGAGAGCAGGATTTTTCTAGTTTTAGAGCAGCAAATTGTCAAGCACAAAATCCGGTACGTAATTTAACCCATGCGTCGATTGAGGTCAAAAATAACTTACTGAGATTTGAGTTTAGAGCCAATGCTTTTTTATATCATATGATAAGAAACATAGTTGGAGCATTGATATATGTGGGTAATGGCAAAATAACTCTTAATCAGTTTATGGAAGTGATTACTGTAAAAAATAGGCGGTCTGCACCGCCAACTTTTATGCCAGATGGGTTATATCTAGTGAATGTGGAATATTTAGAACAGATCTTTTCTAGGCAAAATATAGCATGGTTATATTGAACTTCGTATGTAATTAATTTCTAATCAATAAAATCTAATTTACAATATTGTGCAACCTGCTCTCACGTTTTCATTTTTTTCAAAAAATACGGGAGTTAGGAGGAAATATTTGCCCACCAATTGCTAACTGCATTACTAAAATCCTCCAACCCGTTAGAAACTTCCTGCATGCCGTTGCTTACTGTTGATGCTAGCCCTTCTGCTGCTGCTATTGCTTCATCCGTCACATCATTAAATGCGCCTGTTAAAGTGTTAATTGTTTCTTTGACGACGTCCTCAGCCATGTCTGATGAATCTGGAGTGGTGTTTTGTATCTTTTTTTCGTCAGTTGGTGTTGTACTATTTGGTCCATTATAATTAAGATTATTTATCCAGACGAATTTATTTGGTAACATTGACGCTGGAGTAGTATAACCATTGTATTGTGTTGACTTCAGTGGCTGTGTTGGCTCTATTGCATCTGATAGGTGAATATGGTCTGTAGGACGGTTTGAAAAGAGGGGGGGAGGAGTAGCGTTGGCTTCCCCAGAACCATCCGAAATTGATTTAAGTTCGAAGGGTAAGTTTTTTTTATCATCATATTGGGGCTTTTGTGGGTGTGTTTGCAACGTGTTATCATGGTGCTTAGTAGTCTGCGGTATTTTTGATGAGTTTGTACTGGTGTTTTGTGTCTCAGCTTCATTTTGGGTATTTTGCCCGCTGTGACCCTGACTATTAGAACTCCATACTCTTGATTGTTGTCGGATACTAGGAGTTTGTGCGGGTGGGTGCTGTACCTGATTTTTGTGGTTAGTATCGGAGCTTATTGTTGTTGTAGGGTTAGTTGTTGTCTGGCTTTGTTTTTCTAATATAGTGTTTAATGCATCAATTATAGTGCATAATCGTTCTGCATGCGATTCTATACTGGTTAGGTGATGCGCCATTGCACACCTGGATTTAAATATCCTATTAATTTCGGAATTACTTCTGAGAACACGTACTTGTGTTACAAAATTAGTTGCATTTTGTTTCGACATAGATTTATTAGGGTTATTTTTATATCCTTTATATTCATTTTGCAATTTCACAAGATCATCCCAATTTTGTTTCGAAATAACTATATTATTAGAAGATTTTTTAGAGGCTTTGGATTGAGTGGTAGGTTGTTCTGTTGTGTTATCCCGATGCATAACTACAGATTGAATAATTTCTGTTCGTTCAGAACGACATTTATATTGTATAGTTATGCCTTTAAACATGCCTCTAAACTTAGGCATGGGTATAGCTTTAAACGGATTACAAGTTCTACTTATACCAACCATAATATGAGCTCCTGAAAAATTACTTTAATTCTTATTTTTTAAACTAAGGCGAGCTTGACTTAGATTTTATCACAAAAAAAGTTATTCTATCCCTACATTTTTAGTTGCGTTTCATATTTGAATTTGCGGACTCATAAATTCATCAATTTAATTTAAAGTGTAATTTATGCGTTATGCGCATAAATTTTCCTGATAAATTACAGGTTACAAATATCTTGTAGGGTTTTTGTTGTTCTAACTTCATGATGTTCTTCACTTTTTGGATTAAAATAATTGTGTGTCAATGGTCTTAGAGCTGTTGATTGATTTTTAAGGCAGCACAATTTTAAGTTGTTATTATTCTTAAGGAAGATAGCTTCAGGAAGATAGCAAAATGCGGTAAAATGTTAATTCGAGATAAGAAATAATAGAAAATAAAAGAAGTCCATCA
>JAUPUP010000076.1 GCA_030917485.1 Pseudomonadota bacterium | reverse complement strand
ATCTGATCCTTTGAAGATACTACAGCATTAATTAAATCCATTAAGATATCTTTATTTTCTTCTATACCAAACATCTTCTTAAACGCAAAATCAACTAATAGACTGTATCTTTGTGACTTATCCTGATTCATAATTTGTAAATTTCCATAAAAAAAGCAAGAGTTAGGGTAATATTTATGTGTTTAATCAAAACACTTTTGCAATTCGTCAAGTTGCGTCTTATTAAAACCAAAACCATTCTCCTTAATTATCTACAGCTTGAATGCTGAACATGCTGATTTACGTGATAAAATTTATAACCTACGGCTTTCTCAAAACCACCGTGATTTAATCACATTAACTAATGCTGACATTGTAAATAAAAATCAACAGTATTTTTAATTCCATCTGCCAAAGATATTTTATACTTCCAACCAAGCTTGGCTAATTTACTTACATCTTGCAATTTTTTCATAGTTCCATCTGGTTTAGTAACATCAAACATAATCTGCCCCGTAAAACCAATTTGTTGCTTAATTAAATGGGCTAATTGTGAAATGGGCAAATCTTCACCAGTACCAATGTTTATATGGGTATTGCGAACGTTATCACAATTACCATCATCGCCTATCAAATCATTAAAATTAACTTTATTCATTACAAACACACAAGCATCTGCCATATCATCCACATGCAAAAACTCACGGTATGGCGCACCGCTGCCCCACAACTTAACCACAGTATGATTTTCCACTCTAGCAATGCCATACTTAGCCAAAGCCATTTTTATTTCATTAGGTTCATTGCCATCACCAGACACAACGCCTAAATTTCTAGCAATCTCGTAATATTTACACTCATCCAGCAGTTTAGCTAAATATAATTTACGAATCATTGCCGGAAGTACATGCGAATTTTCTAAATCAAAATTATCGTTTGGTCCATATAAATTAGTGGGCATGACTGCAATAAAATTAGTGCCGTATTGTAGATTATAACTTTCACACATTTTAATTCCAGCAATTTTAGCAATTGCATATGGTTCATTGGTATACTCCAACTCACCAGTCAATAAACTAGACTCATGCATAGGCTGCGACGCATTCTTAGGGTAAATACAGCTGCTGCCTAGAAACAATAATTTTTTAACTTTAGTTAAGTAACTTTGATGAATAAGGTTATTTTGAATTTGTAAATTCTGATAAATAAAATCAGCACGATAAGTATTATTAGCATGAATCCCGCCGACCTTTGCAGCCGCCAAAAACACATACTCCGGTTTAGCTTCAGCAAAAAAATCATGCACATCCTGCTGGCTAATTAAATCCAACTCAGCATGAGTGCGGCAAATTAAATTAGTGTACCCAGCTTGCTCAAGATTTCTTACAATAGCGCTTCCTACCAGACCCCGATGACCCGCGATATATATTCTACTATTTTTATCCATTTCATACTACTTTACTATATAGACTATTCGTTTTTGGCGTAGCTTTTTGCTGCAATATTCCTAGTACAACAGTCAAATACCTTAAGTGTATTATACAAACCATGCTGCCAACCCCTACTTTTTATTGATTTTAATAATGTAAATTTGAAGTAATATAATATTTTAATTTATTGTTAATAAGTCATATTAACAAGTCAGGTTATAGGGTATATAACATTAATTTTTTGAGGATATTTGCAAATTTTAGTTTTTTATGAGATTTTTAGCGTTAAAAAATCTTGTATGAGCGTAGCGATTTCAAAGATTTTAGCTAAAAATTGAAATAAAATAACGTTAAAAAATTTGTCATGAGTCATAAAAATTAATTTATATATCCTTTATTTATATACCTTTATATATCGTTGTTTTCTCTATTATTTCTTTGTTACTACTCAGCCTATATCACTGATAACTTTGTCATACAGTTAAAGCCGCAATCCTCATGTACTTGTTGTACATTGCGGTTGCTTTGTTTAACTTATTCCTTGTTCTTTCGCGCATATGCTGGCAGTAACCTCTGAGTAGTAACATTTCTTTATTATATCCTGTTAATTACTATTAATTAGTACTCAAATTAATATTCTAGCGGTAGGGCAACTTTTCTGCCATCTCGTGCAGATAAATAAATCGCAATTAATAATTCCAATGATTTTAGCCCCTCTCGTCCATCAGTATGTGGATCTTCTTCTCCGCGTAATGATTTTATTACATTTTCATAATAAATAGAATGTCCAAATCCATACACTGAAGTTGTTGCATAATTTACTGATTTTACTTTTTCATCCTCGGGCAGCTTATCTGCAAAATCCCAGACTAAAACCTCATTAACTGCAACCCCACCAACTTTGGCAGTGCCTTTTTCACCTATAATTGTGATAGATCCTTCCAAATTCTTCGGATACGTAAGCATTGATACATTCATAGTTCCTAAAGCGCCATTACGCCACCTTAGAGCCAATACTCCGCTATCCTCCACATCAATATTTCTAGATAAAGTTGCGGTATAACTCTGTACTGATTCAACCGGACCAATTAACCAGTCTAAAAGATCAACATAATGCGAAGCCTGATTCATAAATGCTCCACCATCAAACTCCCAAGTTCCGCGCCAAGACGCAGAATTATAATATTCTTGCGGTCTAGTCCAAAAAACATTACAAGCAACACTATAGATACGCCCAAACCGTCCGTCATCAATAGCTTTTTTTAATAACTGAATTGTAGAATTACCGCGATTTTGCTTAACTACAAATAACCTCACTCCTGCCCTGTCACAAGCTTTAACCATCTCAACCCCATCACCCCATCTAGTTGCCATAGGTTTTTCTGTTATTACATGGAATCCGGCTTGAGCACATTCGATAGTCTGCTGCGGGTGCAGCCCACTAGGGGTCGTAATGATAACCGCATCAAAACCACCTTCATTTAACATATCCGTTAGAAAATTATATCCCAAAACTCCGGTTTTTTTAACCATTGCAGCCAAATTATCTGCATTAGTATCGCAAACTGCCACTAGCTCACATGAATCTTTATGAGATTCCAAAGCGCTAATATGGTTTGCTGAAATTCTGCCACATCCAACCAAGGCAAATTTGATTTTACGATCTTTTATTTGTGAAAACTTGCGAAACATATTATACATCCATAAATAATTAAAAGCTAGACTCAGCCTCTAAATAGTAAATAGTCAACTCTGAGTAGTAACCATTAACTAGGTACTCTAGTAAAAATCCCCGACTTATATATAGTAAAGGTCAGGGATTTTACGTTACTGCTTTCGCTTATATTGCTAAATAGCAATAATTTTACTAAGTTATTAACGCTTATTGCGGTGTAGCAGGAGTTACTACAAACCCAGGCGAATCCTGCCCACTCATCACTAGATTATCATCTGTGGTAGTAGGGACAGAAGTCGTCAAAAGCGAATCATTTAAAACAGCTTTAATTGACAATCGCATCCGTCCACGATCATCAAACTCAACCACTTTAACCTTTACTTCTTGATTTTCTTTCAAGTATTTTCTCACATCTTCAACTCGCTCATTGCTGATTTGAGATACATGTACAAAACCTTCACGTCCACCAAGAATAGCAACCATAGCGCCCATATTGCGATCAAGTATTCTAGTCACCTTGCCTTCATAAACTTCACCAAGTTTTGCCTCAGCAACAATACCTTCAATTATAGCTCTGGCTTTATCGGCTCCTTCACGTACAATAGCAGCAATTGTTATCAACCCTTCATCAGTAATATCAATGGTTGCTCCAGTCTCAGCAATAATAGACTTAATAACCGTGCCACCTTTACCAATTACATCTTTAATTTTCTCCGGAGCAATCTGCATAGTGTATAACCGTGGCACTCGATCGGATAAAACCTTCGGCAGGGCTAAAGCACCTTTCATCAATCCTAAAATATGAAGACGGCCTTCACGCGCTTGCTGTAGGGCAACATGCATAATTGGACGAGTAATACCATCAATTTTTATGTCCATTTGCAAAGCGGTAACACCACGTTCAGTACCTGCCACTTTGAAGTCCATATCACCCAGATGATCTTCATCACCTAAGATATCAGTTAGAACCGCAAACTTGTTTCCGTCTAAAATCAAGCCCATAGCTACACCAGCCACATGGTCTTTAACCGGTACACCAGCATCCATCATAGCTAGACATCCACCACATACAGTTGCCATAGATGAAGACCCATTTGATTCTAAAACCTCTGATACTATACGCAGGCTATAAGGAAATAATTCACTGCTAGGTAATACTGCTTTTAATGCACGTTTAGCTAAATTACCATGCCCTACTTCACGGCGCTTTGGCGGACCCATTCTACCAGTTTCACCAGTTGAAAACGGCGGAAAATTATAGTGTAGCATAAAGCGTTCAGAATATGTGCCACCAATTGCATCAATAGTTTGTTCATCCATTTTAGTACCAAGTGTTATTATTGCTAAAGCTTGAGTTTCACCACGAGTGAACAACGCCGAACCATGAGCCCTAGGTAACACACCAGTTTGAATATCAATTGGTCGCACAGTCCTGGTATCCCGCCCGTCTATCCTCGGCTCACCACGTAAAATCTTACCCCGTACAATCGACGCCTCAAGATCTTTAAAATATGAATTTACCATATTAACAAACGAGGTGCTGCTCTCAGAGGTAATCACAGCCTCATGAACT
>JAUPUP010000075.1 GCA_030917485.1 Pseudomonadota bacterium | reverse complement strand
TTAAGCAAATTCATAAAGCAAGTATTGCTGGTGATGACATATCAGTGTTTCAAACCCAACTTAAAGATTTAATTAAAAAAGAACCATCAGTCCAATTACTTCCAGAGTTATTTTTTGAGGACATAACCCAAGAAGCGCTAATCGCCAACCTTGCTAATGGATGGCCAAGTAGCTCACTCTGGAGTGATGAAGCAAGCATTGTACTATCTGGCCATGGCATGCAAAATGGCTCTACCAAATTTATATCGACCCTAAATCGCCTCTGGGACGGTAATTCCTTTATCACCCACCGCAAAACCTCAAAGAATTTTATTGTTAGTAATCGCAGATTAACAGTAAGTTTAATGCTACAACCGCTACTTTTGCTACACCTCTTAACACGTCATGATGGAATGAGCCGACAAAGCGGTTTTCTAGCTCGTAGTTTACTCACTCACCCAATTACTGCAATGGGCAGTAGACTATATAAAGAACCACCTCAAAACTTAGACGCACTGGATAAGTTTCATGCGCGTATTACCGAATGCCTAGATAAATCCCTATGCTTAGATAGTAAGGGCTGCCATGAACTACCCACAATGAAATTTAGTGCAGAAGCTAAAGCAAAATGGGTCACCTTCTTTAATGAAGTAGAAAAAGGTTTAAGTAATCCCAACAAGTGGATGCATGTTCAAGACTTTGCCAGCAAATCTTTAGAAAATGTCGCCAGGCTATCCGCACTATTACATATTTTTAGTGGTAAAGATGCCCATGAAATTCGCTCTGAATCAATAGAGCAAGCGATAGATATAGTACACTGGCATTTACTCGAAACCAAGCATATTTTACAACCAGCAAATGAATCCACTGCTGCTCAGGATGCGTTAAAATTAATTAACTGGATAAAAGCCCGTAAGTTACAAGATACTTCGCCCAGATACCTACAGCAATATAGCCCAATTAGGGAGAAATCAAAACGAGATAAGGCTATCTCACTGCTAATTGATAATCATTTTATTAAAGAATCTACTAATCAAAATAAAACAGTTTTACTGATAAATCCCGGTAGTTGACCAATTTTATCAATTTAATAAAACAATGATTTTAACAAATTGTCTACTTCAATGGTGTGTAATTATACATAGAACCGGACAGTTAAAGATAGGGCTGCTTTTGAATATAATTTTTAGTCCGGATTTAACTTATAACGTTTCGACGGTTCCGGCTTCTAACCCCTTATGGTAAAAAACATCTAATTGGTAAAACTGATTTAGCCTTGGAAATAAGCAATCAATGCGGGTGATTAATCGTCAATATAATAACCCATTATAATTCAATGATTTTATCGAAATTATATGACAGATATAAAGCAGAAAACAACCAAAAAGCGCTGAAAATACTTAAAAAGATATCACCCATAGCCTGGCAACATATTCATTTTCAGGGAAGATTAATATTTTCTGAGAGCGCAATAATTAATTTAGATGATATAGTAAAGAACATCGAATTAGCTTCAAGCTAATAATGGCAATGATTATAACGGAATTTCAAAAAAATCTGTGGTTTGGGAATGGAACCCCTTTCTAACATACAGCGCGGGTGTTCTTTACAATACCACCTCAGAGTAATTTGTAACCCGCTCCTTAAGCCAATTACGACGAATCCGTCGCTATCTTTGATTTGGATTAACTAGAATCTTTAGGCAAAATTTTAATTGCTTGAAACCATAAAATCTGTAATGTTAGGTTTTTAATAATTCAGTAATTTCATGTAATTTTTGCTGTAAAATTTTTTTGTCAGGTAACATGGTTGTATATTGTGCTATAAGGGTTGGAGATAAGTTACGACTTAAGGCATACTCAACAACCTCGTCATCTTTCCCACTACACAGTAATACACCAATACTAGGATTTTCATGGGTTTTTTTTACATCTCTATCTAAAGCTTCAAGGTAAAAATTTAATTGACCAATATGAGAGGGGTTAAATTTTTCCACTTTAATTTCGAATGCTACTAGTGCAGATAATTGTCTATTAAAAAATAACAGATCAATAAAGAAATCACTATTACCTACTTGTATTCTATATTCTTCGCCAATAAATATAAAATCCTTCCCTAATTCTAAAATAAATTTTTTCATATTTTGTACTAGAGCTTTTTGAAGGTTATCTTCACTGTAGGTATCTGCTAATCCAAGAAATTCTAGTACATAATTATCCTTAAATGTGTTATTTATTTTAGGATGCAATTCTTTAAGTAATGATGATAAATTAAGGTTACCCAGCATCGTTCGTTCATATAACGATGAATTAATTTGACGTTCAAGTTCTCTTTTTGAATAATGTTCTTTAATGGCCAATTTTATATAAAATTCTTGTTGTTCAACGCTTTTACAATGAGAAAATATAATGGTATTATGAGTCCATGGCAATTCTCTCACCAGTGGTGAGAGCTTTTGATTATCTTTGTAGGTTTCATAAAATTGCTTCATTCGCCATAGATTTTTATCACTAAAACCTTTTATTGTAGGGTCACTTTGGTTAATATAATTAGCTAATTCCGAAACAATTCCTTTCCCCCAGCTTTCATTTACAACCTTATTACTGATAAAACCTCCAATATCCCAATACAATTGAATAAGGGCATAATTAATTTGTTTGTATGTTTTCTGCCTAGCTTTTGTAATGGTAGCAAAGATTTGATCAAAATCTGCATAGTATTTATTAATTATTTGGGTCACTTGTATTCCTTTGAGCTAGAGAGTATCTCTAGTACCATCATAATAGTTTTATTAGTAGTGGCTTCTTTAATTTATGAAGCCAACTATGTAAGGTATTTTCATTAATACCGTAATTACGCGCACATTCAGCTACAGATACGTATACTCCGCTATTACATACTTCAATTACCTGAGTTCTAAAATCAGCATCATAATGTTTTCTGCTACCTCTTGTAGAGTTTATATTTTTAACAACACGCAAATTGTAATTTGAAGTGCGACAAATTTTAGAGAGTACCAGTTGGTATTTAATAGAGCTGGATTGGAGCAGTATTTCTATTTTTTTGTTTCATTTTAACTCACCTTTCAGACAAATATTAGCATATTGTATAATATTCCTTGCTATTTTTTTGTCCGGTTTTCTGGATAAGATTCAATATAGACAAACCCTAAAATTCAACATTTCGTCAGTTATGAACTTTAATCCTAATGTTCTGTTAAAGAAACCTAAAAGTCACTGTATCTACAAATATTAGAATTAGTAAGGGTTATTATTAAACCTTAGTTTATGAGAATACCCCCTAATTAAATAAATTTTTAAATAAAACTATCTAAATAAACCCATACATTTTTATCAGATTCACTTAAATGGGTGTTAAACTTATCTTTATTTATTTGCCCAAATTCTAAAATAGCTTTTTCTAATACCATTCTAAATTCGCTGTAATGCCCTCCTTTGTTGGGTGGAATATTGCAATTTACTATCCAAAAACATAACACAAAAATACTGTTTATATTTGAATTTAATTCTTCTAGAATTTTTCTTGCCACTAAGCTATAATCAATATTTATAACCATTAATTTATCACTATATACTAAACTTTGTAAAGTAAAATGATCTACTGCTAATGAAAAATGGGGGGATAACATATTGTTAAATATTAAATATATTTCTTGTTTATCAATTTCACTTAAAGTTCTAGTTATAGTAGAATATTCGTTAAAGCTATCTCCACTCGCATTTAATATATCACATAAAACAATAATAAAAATTGATTTATATCCGCTGTCAGTCATATTCCTTAATAAGGAAATCAATTTCTTCTTATTTCCAAACCTCAATATTACATACTTCATTAAATTTATGTAATTTAAATAAATCTTTGCGCATTTCTCTGCACTTAACCTAGAATAATAACTTTCATTAGAATTGAGAAGTCCGTGTATATCTTTAATTAATTGATAATTACATCGTTTAACAATTTCTTCAACTAAATGTATAAATTGTTCTTCTCGCATATCATAGAAATATGGATTAGGGTTAGAGAGTAGGTTAACTCGCAACATCTCATCATCAAACAGCTCTAGGTTTTGGAATAGAAAATTAATTAATTTATTATTTTGCTCATCAATGGATTTAGTGGTTAAATTTTCTATTTGCTGCTTAATAAGATTATCAATTTCATTTTCTCTGTAAGGATAGGTTATAAATAATCGTTTAATTATTTTTCTAAGTTGTTCATTAATTACACTATTAATATTGTCCAATTTATATAATGAAGACAACAAAGGTAAAATATCTTTTTGTATATTAGTAAAAAAAGTATCCTCATCAAGAAAACCAATATTTTGTATTTTAAATTTATAATATACCGTTAAAATAACTAAGTTATAATGCAAAGATATGTGGAAATCCTGACCATGACTAATATAATTCATACTAGGAAAAAGATCGCTTTCTCCATGATTCTGAACATACATAATAAACCTATCCATATCACGGAATGAAGTAAGCCCTTTATCTATAAAATCTAATACTTCTCGTGAAGGCATACATCCATTAAAAGGTTTTTCTAACGGGCTAGAATTAAGATATGGGTTGCTGAAGTATTTAACTTTATTTAATCCTTCATATAATTCTAATAAAAAACTAGGCTTAGGTAACATAAAATTTGATTCAATAAATTTTTGTAAATACCATTTAGGTTGCCTAATATTGCAATGTTTTAATAATTTATATATTTTGAATTCATCATAGAACATAAAAATACGACAATAAATACCTAATCTATCGTGCAGAGTTAATATTTCATCTAGTAGCAGCTTTAATGATTCAGGTGATAATCTATCCATTTCATCAATTAGTATTATTATTTTAACTTTTTCCCTTAGTGCTTCAAATTCATCTTTTATTTCATCTAAAATATCAACATGGGTTTTATATGGTAAAATCCCGGCAATACTTGTGACAAAACTATCTTTAAAAATAAACACTATAGTTAATAAAAAAGTAAAAATTATTAATATAGCTGCTTGTAAATTGGAAGCAAGTGTCTTCGGTAATAATAGATCATACCATTTTGATAATAAAAAAATTAAACCTGCAGCTAACCCCCCAAAGAACAATTGGTCTGTCGATATAGATTTAATATTTTCTTCTTTTTTGAGTACACCACATGCCCTAAATTTATTTTTTAATTCGCAGGAAAATTTTTCTGCTATCTTATAATATAGTGCTGAAGTTATCTGGCTCTTATCTTCAAATTGCAAAGCACAAAAATCTATCACTGTGCATTTTTCAGATTGTAATTTATTTTTTAGCTCTTTTTTTACCGTAGTTTTGCCTGAACCATAGCTCCCTGTAACCGATACAAGCAGGGAATCATTTAATCTAGGTATATCTTGCCAATATTTCTCTCTATGTTCTAAACCAATAAATCGATCATATACCTTTGAGTCTTTCAATTTATCATTGTTGAAATAAAGCGAATAAAGCTTTTCTGCACTAAGTTGAAAAGTAAAAAATGGATGATTTATCATAGTCTATACTCAGTCTTGAGATAACGTTCTCATTTGCAATAGTTTTAAAAATTTATGAGCAGAAGGTATAATCTAGTATTGTACCATAAATTTAAAAGCTACAACATAGCTACAATATTTTATTTGTGTTACAATAGTGTCCCCCAACTTAATATTAAAGCATAACTAAATGAGTAACAAAATAATCTGGAAAGAACCTGTAGCAATAGAAGATAATACGCTATCTACTCCATATCCGCTTGATTCTTTACCTAAATTAATTAGAACTGCTGTGATTTCTTATCAGGAGTATGGGCAGCAACCACTCCCGTTAATAGCTTGCAGCGCTTTAGCTAATGTATCTTTGGCATGCCAATCTTTAGCTAATGTCGCCCGGGATCATATGCTAATTAGCCCAATTTCCTTGTATTTTCTAGTGGCAGCTTCATCAGGAGAGCGGAAAAGCGCTGCGGATAAGGTTTTCAGTAGAGGGGTTCGGGAATGGCAAATTGAAACACGAAAATTGCTAACAGGTAAGGCTAATGAGCAAAAAATACTTCATCGCATTTGGGAGCATCAGAAAGAAGGATTATTAAAGCAAATCCGTAAATTAACTGTTAATGGAGAACCCACCCATTTAGAAGAACTACAACTTCATCAATTATCTGCTAATGAACCAGAAGTTCTATTATTACCTGAGTTATTTTTTGAAGATGTAACACAAGAGGCATTAGTATCTCAACTAGCTACTGGATGGCCAAGTAGTTCATTATGGAGTGATGAGGGGGGCATAGTATTGGCTAGTCATGGGATGCAAAGTAATACAACTAAATTTGTAGCTACTTTAAATAGATTATGGGATGGTAACTCATTTATTACTCACCGTAAGACTTCACAAAATTTAAACATAGCTAATCGGCGCTTTACTATAAGTTTAATGGTACAACCAGCAATTCTAGAAAAGATGTTACTACGTAACGATGGGATAATGCGCCAAAGCGGATTTTTAGCTCGTAGTTTAATTGCTTATCCACAAAGTGCTATGGGGGAGAGAAATTATAAAGAACCTAAGCATTCAACCCAAGAATTGGATAAATTTAATCAGCGTATTAGGGAATGTTTAGACAAATCATCTAAACTAGATAGCCGCGGTTGTGATGCTATACCAACGCTACACTTTACACCTGAAGCTAAAGATATTTGGATACAGTTCTTTAACACAACGGAACAAAACCTTACTAAAAACAGTAAATGGCTATGTATTCAAGATTTTGCTAGTAAAGCAGCAGAAAATGTAGCACGCTTAGCATCATTATTTCATTTATTTTGTGGAATAGAAAGTAACTTTATCGAATCAGAATCAGTTGAACAAGCAATTAGCATAATAACTTGGCATTTAAATGAAACTAAACGTATCTTGAACCCTGAAAATAGCTCAGAAATTAATACTGACGCTCAAAAAATAGTTGCGTGGCTACGTAAAAGAAAACTTAACCAAGTTACGCTACGCTACATTCAGCAATATGGACCACCTTTAGTTCGGGAGAGGGTTAAATTAACTAAAGCGATTAATCTATTGACTGAGAATAATTATTTGCAGCAAATAAAAATTAATAGAGCCTCTACTTTACTAGTAAACCCTAAAATTTTAAATTAATTAATACGCTACAATAACGCTACGGGGATAATAAAAATTATACCTTCATTTCTATAAATGGTCTATATATGCTACTATAACCTAAAGCACAATTCTGACAGTTTTAATCAGAGTTTTATAGGCTTATTTTCATTCCAATATTGCTCAAAATATGAGTTAATAATTTTATCTAGTGTTAAAGCTATCATCTCATCCTGTTTGAGCTTGCTTTCAAAATGTTCACGACTGGCAATAGTTACTAAATTGCGAAGAGTATCTTTTTTAAAGCTGATTTTTTTATTAATTGTATCGCTTTTTTGATTTTCTATTACTGTAGACATATGTTCTTGATAGTTTTTGTCTTGCATATTTGCTCCTACTGCGGTTTAATCTGGCCAGTTAAATTCGCCAGACAGTGTCTGGTGAATTTAGAGGTTATATATTTAAATAGTTAAATTTTATTAATTTAACGATAAAAAATGCTTTTTAGCTTGTTCATAATTAAATAACTTA
>JAUPUP010000074.1 GCA_030917485.1 Pseudomonadota bacterium | reverse complement strand
ACTATAATTGGCAGCGCAATTTAACCGAGTCAATGACTAATACTAATTTTTTGGTGTATACTAATTCAGAATATAAACAAAATATTTTAAATTTGATAAGCTCTAAAATTCCCACTTTAAATTATCAAGAAATAAATTGTAGCAATTATGTTCGTGTTGGCGATGCGGGTATTAATGATACGGGTATCAACGATACTGGTATCAGTGATACGGGTATTATTGTATTTGATACTCAGACAGCGAACTATATTGACCAATTTCGGAATAGAGAATTTAATAATTCAAAAGCGTGGTTTTTTATCAGTAATTATGGAACTGGTCAAAGGCTGTGGGCTAAGATGCCGTGGAATCAACGATTTATTGAAAGCTATCACGAGTATTCTTACTTTGCTTCATTATTGCGCAGAACCTCACCGCAAGCACAATATACGGTTAATGGTAACTTTTTTATGCAAGTTGATGCTAAAGATTTATCACAGACACAAGCGGTTTTGATGACAGAAATGATTCATGCTGGTGCAGGCAATTATTCTGTAAAACTGAGTTATGAATTAACCGGTGATCAAGCTGGTGTATTTGTTATTAATCTTGGAACTCAGCAGCCCATAGCTAACTTAACACTACAGCAAAGTGAAACCAATGAACAATTAGATTTTAATTTGAATAACACAACCCCGATTGCAATAATAATTGTTATGGCTCCGGGATCTAAACTTTTATTTAAACAATTAAATTTAAATAAATTTGTAACGTATCCTTAGGGACGCGTCCGAAACTTGCAGTTGAAGGCATAAAGTATTTTTTAAAAAGTAACAAGATACACTTAAAGTACAGTTTTAGCTTCGCAAGTAAACCAAAGCTGAAGAATATATACTCAAAGACGAAGAGTATAGTTAAACCAAGAATGGAGAGATAAATATAATGAATATTATTGAATTAAAAGTACCTGATATTGGAGGTAGCTCTGATGTCAATGTGGCTGAAGTATACGTTAAGGTTGGGGATACTATCCAGATTGATGATAACTTGCTTATGCTAGAAACTGACAAGGCGTCTATGGATGTTCCTGCTACAGCAGCGGGTAAAATCACCCATATTATGGTTAAAGTGGGTGATAAGCTTAATGAAGGGGACGTGATTTTAAAATTGGAAGCGAACCCAGAGCCTAATTCTGTTAAAGCTGGCGCTATGGTAGATAAAGTGGCTGAAGATATTCCTAAAACTGACGGTGAAATTGAGTGTGATGTGCTTGTGCTGGGGGCTGGTCCCGGTGGGTATACGGCAGCGTTTAGAGCGGCAGATTTGGGTAAAAAGGTAGTTTTAGTGGAGCGCTATTCAACTTTGGGGGGGGTGTGTCTAAATGTTGGTTGTATTCCATCCAAGGCTTTGCTGCATGTTGCCAAAGTGATTAATGAAGCGGAAGAAATGAGTCAGCATGGAGTAGATTTTGGTAAACCCAAATTAGATATTGATAAAATTCGACAGTTTAAAGATGGTGTTATTAATAAGCTAACTGGCGGACTGTCAGTATTAGCCAAACAGCGTAAAGTTCAGGTTGTGGTTGGTCATGGAGAGTTTACCTCTCCGCACACGCTTTTAGTTACAGGTGTCGCTAATAGCACAAAAACTATTCGATTTACTAATGCGATTATTGCTGCTGGCTCCGAAACTTTTAAACTGCCCGGCATTCCTTTTGATGATCCGCGGGTAATTGATTCAACTGGTGCACTCGATTTAGAAAATATTCCAGATAAAATGTTGGTTATTGGTGGTGGCATTATTGGACTTGAAATGGCGGAGGTATATTCTAGTTTAGGTAGTAAAATCACTATTGTTGAATTTGCTGATGGATTAATTCCTGGGGCAGATAGAGATGTGGTTAAGGTGTTAGAAAACCGCATTAAAAAGCGTTATACTGCAATTTATACTAAAACAAAATGTGCTAGTGTAGAAGCAAAAAAATCTGGCTTATCGGTGAAGTTTGAGGGGCCAACTGCGCCCGCTGAAGTTCAAAAATTTGATAAGATTTTGGTTGCGGCAGGTCGTCGCCCGAATGGTAACAAAATTGGTGCGGATAAGGCTGGAGTTGCTGTGTCCGACAATGGATTTATCCCGGTGGATAAACAATGTAGAACTAATGTGAGTCATATTTTTGCAATCGGGGATATTGTTGGTCAGCCGATGCTTGCGCATAAAGCAACCCATGAGGGGCGCATTGCTGCAGAGAACTGTGCTGGGATGAAGTCATATTTTGATGCGCGGGTAATACCGGGTGTTGCCTATACTGATCCGGAAATAGCTTGGATGGGTGTTACTGAGGCTGAAGCAAAAGCCAAGGGGCTTGAGATAGAGGTGGGTAAATTTCCTTGGGCTGCCTCAGGGCGCGCATTGGGTAACGGGCGTGAAGATGGATTTACCAAGATAATTGCCGATAAAAATACGCATAAGATAATAGGTGCGGCTATTGTTGGCGTCAATGCTGGCGAGTTATTAGCCGAGACCGTATTGGCTCTTGAGATGGGGTGTGATATTCATGATGTTGCGCTTACTGTTCATGCACATCCAACCTTATCTGAGTCGGTGGCATTTGCTTGTGAAATTATTGATGGTAGTATTACTGATTTGTATATACCAAAGAAAAAACCATAGACAAACCAATAAACAATAAGAAACAATACACGAGTGTAATAAAAAAATAATAATGTAATAACGTGATAATGTAATAATGAGAAAATCAGAAAAGAAAAAATAAATATGACTTTTCAACATATTGGATTAATTGGGAAGTATAAGAGCGTTGCTTTGACTAAACATGTTGTAAGTTTAGCTCGTTATTTGCAAAGTTTAGGTTTACAGATTTACGTTGATTGCGGCGATTATTGTAAGGAAGATAAATTTGCCAGTTTAACTACCGGCTCCCTGCAAGATTGGTTAAATATTCTTGATTTGGTTATTGTGGTTGGCGGTGATGGTACATTATTATCTGTAGCGCGTGGGATTGTCAACCATGATATTCCCGTGCTTGGAATTAATCAGGGTAAGCTTGGATTTATGACTGATATTGCAGTTAATGATATGCTCACGGTAATTAGTGATATTATAATCCATCATAATTACACAATAGAGTCTAGAAGTATGTTAAGCGCGGCTATAATTAGGAATCAGCAGGAAGTTATGAATAGCATTGCTTTAAATGATGTAGTTATTTCTCGTGGCGCTATTGGTAATATGATTGAATTTGACATTAATATTGATGGGCAGTTTGTTTTGTCACAAAAAGCAGATGGAGTTATTTTCTCAACCCCTACTGGTTCTACGGCGTATTCTTTGGCTGCAGGTGGTCCAATTATGCATCCAAGCTCTTCAGTCTTTTCCATAGTGCCGATTTGTCCGCAATCTTTGACTAACCGTCCGCTGGTTGTGCATGATAGTGCGACTATTGTGTTTGATCTTATTCGCGAGAATGCTACCCAGGTTCATTTTGATGGGCAAGAATGCTTTGATTTACATCTTAATGATCAGGTGATATTAACTAAACACCCAAAGCAATTAAAAATAATTCATCCGCATGAATACAATTATTTTAAAACGCTGCGTACTAAATTGGATTGGTCAAAACGAGTATCTTGAGACTGGTCTCTTGAGACGCGTCTCGCGAGACGGGTATTTTAAGAAAAATGAATAAGATATTATTAGTTTATTAGTATTGACGATGTGCCATGTTGACTAGATTAAGGATTACTAATTTTTTATTAATTGAGCAATTAGAGCTTGATTTTTTTGCAGGATTAACTGTAGTAACTGGAGAAACTGGTTCGGGTAAATCAATTATTATTGATGCCCTGATGCTAGTATTTGGGGCGCGTGCTGCCAAAGACATCATTAGAAATACTGAAAAACTTGCTAGTTTTGAGGCTGAATTTACACTGGCATCATCAAACTCGAATGTAATAGCATGGTTGGGGAAACACGATTTGCTTGATATCGATAATCAACAAAGTGTTATTTGTCGGCGAGTTATTGATTATCAGGGCAAAAATAAAGCATATATTAACGGACATGCTGTAACGGCAGCTCAAATTAAAAGCCTAGGCGATTACATTTTAGATATTCATACGCAACATGCATCGGTTACTTTATTAAAGACCGATACACAAAGAAACCTGCTCGATCAATACGCAGGTGTATCTGATAAATCTCAAAAATTAGCGACGCTATTTAAAATAAT
The DNA here is from genome assembly GCA_030917485.1 of Pseudomonadota bacterium. Taxonomy (GTDB): domain Bacteria; phylum Pseudomonadota; class Gammaproteobacteria; order Burkholderiales; family UBA11063; genus Aquella. The sequence goes on along the minus strand of JAUPUP010000074.1, from coordinate 2,684 downwards.
CAATGATACTACTTTAAAGCTTGAGCAAGCCCTGTCTCATCATAGGGAGCTTGAATTTAGACGTCAAATTTTGATAGAGTCAATTAATGAGTTAAGCACGCTTAATTTGCAAGCTAATGAATGGGAGGAGCTGAATGCAAAGCATAAGCAGTTGGCGAATGCCGAGAATATTTTAACTGAATTAGCAGTGGTGGAAGAGGCGCTGCAAGGGCGTCAGCATGATGAATCAGGCGGCGCCGCATCAATTATTCAACAAATTAATCAGATTAACTCTCGGTTAGGAAGAATTGCGACACATGAGCCGAATACAATTAATGAATTAATTAATCTTTTAAATAGTGCGGAAATTGAACTAAAAGAATGCTGCTATTCAATATCTGCATTTGTATCATCAATTGATCAGGGCTTGGAGCATTTGCCTACTTTGGAAGCTCGAATTAATCAAATTTTTGATATAAGCAGAAAGCATAGAATTAGTCCGGAACAAATCGTTGAGCGCTTGGAGGAATGGCGGCAGGAATTAGACTTGCTAACTCAAGATAGCGATATTAGTGCATTAAAACAAAAGCTGCTTGAATTAGAGGGTAAGTATGGTGAACTAGCGCAGCAAATATCTGCAGCTAGAGTTAAATATGCTCAAGAATTGGGCAGCAAGGTCACTGCATATTTGCATCAATTGGCGATTAGTGGTGAATTTAGGGTTAAATTAGTACCATTGTCTGAATCAAGCAGCTATGGGCTAGAAAATGTGGAATATAAGGTGTGTTTTAATAAAGGGTTGCCGTTACAGTTATTAGCTAAAGCTGCCTCTGGCGGTGAATTAAGCCGTACTGCTCTAGCATTGTACTTACTTTTAAGTATTAATAATGCACCTGAAATCATTATTTTTGATGAGATTGATGTAGGAATTGGTGGCAAAATTGCCGCAAAAGTTGGTGAACTATTAAGGGTGTTGGGGCAGGCTAAGCAGGTAATTTGTATTACCCATCAACCGCAAACTGCTAGTTGCGGCAATCACCATCTAGTAGTGTCTAAATATGATGAACAACACGCGACGGTAACTAAAGTGCAATATGTGAAAGATGGCGGGCGGATTAATGAAATCGCACGAATGCTGGGTGGGGCAAAAATTACCCCAACCACTTTATCCCATGCCCAAGAGATGTTAGCTGAGTTGAATAAGAGTTAAGTAAACATTATCGCAAAACAATAGTATGCATTTAATAATGACATCGGTATCAGCATTGAAATAAAACGCGATGGCGTCGTCGTATATGATTAACACACATGCACGCATATATAAAAAGTAGTGCGTGCAGAGAAAGTGCAAGTATATAGCGCCAATTTATGTTAATCAATTGGTGCTATATACGGCTGGGATGTAACAATTGTTGAGGTTGAGATAGGAATTTCCTTTTTGTTGATAATTTGCTCAATTTCTTGTAAAATTTTTTGTGAGACGCCATAATATTTGAAATCACTTGTAGTTATTTTTGGATGATGAGATGCAATATAAGAAATAAGCTTATGTTGGATATCATTTACATTTAAGGCTCTTACCAGCTTACTCTTCAGTAGATTTACCAAATCGCGTATATCATTATCTTCCACTTTTGCGCCGTTACGGATTAATAATTCAGCAACTTCAAGTTTATTATCCTTTGCATAAGAATATGTACGTATTATCAATTGAATAGGAGTTTCTTTAGATTCCTTAAGCCGACATTCAGCACCAAGTGTTTTGACATATTTTTCAATGTTAGGCATGTCGCCTTCTAGTAAGGCTTCATTAAAATCCAGTTCAGGTAGATTTTGTCTTGAGGTTTGTTCCGTAAAATTAACTTCATTTATATTAGTATTTGATGTTGCTTCAAACATTGGGGGCGATGATTGGTTTGTAAATAATGAACTTGATTTGGTAGTGGTGGGCAGCGGCGTATCCTTATGTTTTGGAGAAGATGAATGCATAAGAGCGCTTGCGTATGTAATATGTTATTATAAAAATCTTCTAGATTTTCCTTGGTCGGCTTAGCTATATTTAGGATATATTTGATTTTTGTAAATTCTTTATTAGGTATCTTTGTTTTTATATCATCAAAGTCCTCTATATTTATACTCCCATGTTCTGAATAAAGTTTAATAGCAGCTAGATAATCATCTACAGTTAAACCACGTTTTGTATCATATATAATATTTTCTTTTAATTGTTCTATGATAGGATTTGATTGTATCATAGGCTTTGATGCTGCTCCAAACACAGTGGGGGCGAATCTTGTTTTGGGGGTGTTGCGAGATTATTATCGTTATGTAACTGTCTATTGTGTGCTGTGCCAGTTTGGTTTGTAATCATGCCGTTTTTCATACCGTTTTCCCTTTTTATTTAATTTAAATTTGGAGATTTACTACATAATGCTGAATTATATGATAGTTACTCATAATCAATGGTTCTTTTCAGGGTGGTTAGCCAAATTTATATTTGTATCTATAATTGACGTAATGCTGTTATAGCAACAAAACAACATTTTAACTTTAAACCTAACATTGACAGTCAACAATAGGAATATGTCAAGTTGAAATAGAAATGTCACTTTAAGATTTAAAATTGTCCCTGTGATAAGAGTAGATTTTTAAAAAAATCCAATTTTTGATAAGTATCGAATTGTCACATAGTTAAATGAGATTGT
>JAUPUP010000073.1 GCA_030917485.1 Pseudomonadota bacterium | reverse complement strand
TTTACTACCAGAATTATAAAAGTTTGCTTGTGCAACTAATAATCCATTTGGAGCGATTATAGAAGGGATGGATTTAATCGAGATATTGCCAGAATCCCCAACCATAGTTGAATGCTCGTTTATCCCATTGGTGCTACATGCAACAACGCTTAGGCATCCGATTAGCAAAAATAATTTTTTCATATTTACCTTTTTGTATTAATTTTTATTGTTTATAAATCTTCGTGCAGATCTCCACACGATATTACGTAAATCTTGACCAGTAGACTATTGCAAAAAAATACTTTGTTATAATTTACATAGCGCTAATTTGCGCGGCGTTACCAAAAAACTAAAATTAGCCATTAGCTCAAATAGTAACATCCTCGCAAAATATTACTTATTATAAACAGTTACGTCATTTGCCATATCATGAACTTCTAGTTTTCCATCAATGGCTTTATTAGTTGGCGATACACACATAATGCTATTAGCGTCATCGGTCATCATTTTAGAGTTTACTGGGTAAATTACCATTGTATGCCAACCTAGTCCATTCTCTGCAGTCGCTAACTGGTTATTATCATTACCACCAATAGTTCTACCAATACCATCGTAGAATTTACAACGCCATTTAACTTGTGTTGCTTTTTTTGAATTATTGATAATATTAGCATTAATCATCCAATATCCATTTGTTTTTGGATCCGTTGCGATTTGATAATCGCCATTACTGTCCATCATGACTTTATGGGCATTTTTAGTAACATCTAACTGATTCCAGCCATTAGGATTAAGCTTCAAATCTTCAGCCTTCACTTGATCACCACCTTGGATTTGTGGTTGATTCATTTTTTGGGTATAATTATCTGAATTGATCGTACTCGAACAGCCAACCAGCGCACCTAGTGCAAGTGTTACTAATGCGATTTTTTTAAATGTCATAATTTTGCTTCCTTCTTTTAAATTGATTATGTTGTTAGTAAATTAATAAATAGCGATTGCGCCAGGCCAGCCTAAACTACCATCTCCAGCGGGTTTTAACACCTGACATGATTTGGTATCAATTCCAGTTGACGTTAGATTACAAACGGCAATTTCCGCACTACCGCTAATTGTGTAGAGTTTGTTATCACCAAGTACGCTAGATTTAAAACTGCTACCACCTGCAACAGCATAATTATGACAGCTTGCAGCATCAATCGACTTATTTGAATTTAAGTTACACGTGGTAACCGCCTCGCGACCTGTAATATAGGCCATATTGTTATAGATTTTAATGTCCTGCGAGTCTTTAATTTGCCCAACCCCAGTTGGTGTTACAGAACTACAGGTCGTGGTGTCAATGATTCCAGTTGAATCAATACTACATTGGGTAATTATATCAGGTTGCTGCCAGTCGCCATTCCTGACGAGATATACCATATTATTGGCAATTGTCATACCTGTGATAGATTTATCGCTATCACCCATTGCAAAATTTTTACATTTTGTATTGTCGATAGTTACATTGTTTAATGGACAATAATGAATCTTCTTATCAGTGGTTAATAAGAAAGTGTTACTAATAATTTCTGGATTCTGAATTGAATAAGTGCCAATTATTTCGGTTTTGAAACATGAATCTGCATCGAGTCCATTTGCTGAGATGGTGCATTGCGTAATATATTTATAATCATTTGTTATGTAGAGTGTATTTTTGCTTACAGACATACCCGTTGGATAGGAAAAGCCTTTAGCGGTGGTTTTTGATGGCATGACATTATTACAGGTGGCCAAATTAACACCATTAGCGGTAATTCTACACTGGGTAATACCACTATTGTTATTGTTGCCAATAAACAACCAAGTTTTGGTTTGTGCTTGTTGTGGCGCAGGAGCAACATTTGCTGCTGGAGCAATAGCTGGAGGAGCAACTACTGCCGCGGCCGCGGCGGCTGGTGATGTCGCGGTTGACGTGCCGGTGTTACTATTACAACCTACTTGATTGGGATTATTGCTATCACTTTGTCCAAGCGCTGAAACACACGCCCAAGGATCACTAGCATACGCCGCACCACTAATTAAGATTAAAGTAAACAGAAAATTTTTCTTCATTTATATATCCTCATTCATCGTAATGTTGAAATTTAGTTGTATGGTATTCACCAAGTGATATATCAGCTTGAGATAACTCACTCGCAACTTGTGTAGCTAAGTCTTGTGAGATGTCTTTAACCAATTTCCCTTGATTCGTCTGTAATTTATCAGTTGTATTTGCCCGTAATATAGCTGTTTGACTAGCAGAAGCATTAATATTAAACGAAGAAATTAGCGTTTTATCTTTTAAACTAAGTAATTTATAATTAACAGAAATATTTAACGTTCGAGTTCCTGTGTTGTTGGTTGTGTTTTGTAGTGAATAGTAGTTATCATGTAGATCTGCAGTAACAACTTGACCAACTAGAATATACCTCAAATTATCTGCTGCACTTTTGGTTGTTGGAGCGCTTTCGTGACTAGCTAACTCTTGCGTTGTGATTGCAGCTTCAACATTAAAATCTTTTGGTGTATGAATTATTTTAAATTTACCACTTTTAATAAGTGCTCCACGGACATCTGTATTGTTTATGCCATAATTTGTAACATTGTTTTCATAAACTAGATCAGGGACAGCTATGGAAACAGCCGCAAACACCAATTTACTGCAGAGTATTCCTAGTGTCAAAAGAATTTTTTTCATAACCAAACCTTTTAAAATATTCATTTGGACTTATTTTAGCCAAACCTCGCGGACGTAGTTATCGTAAATTACGCCACTGATTATACCATTAGAATCATCAAATCCTTGACTCTAAATACCTAATACATTACACTTTTATGTTATTTAGAGTCGCGAGTTGTTTCAATAACTTTTTTTAGTTTAACATTGAACGTTGTGTATCAAATAAAACCTGATTGCCTATTACACGAAAAGTGATAATTTGATACGGTTGACTTAATGTAATTTGTTTGGTGTAATCAACACCATTTACATTAACCGTAATTATATGCTTTCCGTATGCAAGAGTTGTACGATTTATATTAATTTTGCTTGGTAGAAGTGTCCAAGCACGCTCATCCGCTGTATCTAGCAATGCTCCAGTGATTGAAGTTCCAAGACTGAGTATACTTCCAACACTACCACCCGCACTGCAAGCTGCTTGTGACGTAGCAATATTACGCAACGCCGCTGCAATATTACGTGAAATAATATGAGGTGTATTATCCTTAATCGCTCGTGCCGCCATTAAATTAACATCAACCATTGGTTGTGGCGTCATGTTTTGATTATCTAACTTATAGTTATACACTGCAGCGTTATTACGATCAAGCATCAATTTAGGATAGAAAATATTAATCATATTAACACATGAATTTTGAGTACCGACTAAATTTAAATTAATTGGAATATGCACCTCTACTGATTTAATTTGTGGAGCATGACCTGTTTCCTCAACAATTAATAAATCTGTAAATCCAGCTTTAGGCTTAACATTTTTATCAATATTATCAATACTACTTTGCACTAAAGCATTA
>JAUPUP010000072.1 GCA_030917485.1 Pseudomonadota bacterium | reverse complement strand
GAAACGATATTAATCTTACCTTGCTGTCTTCACTTCCAAAAACCTTCTTAAACGCAAAATCTGTTCTAATATCTAAAAATTTCATTATGTCGCTATGTTTCCAAATTTAAAAATTAAAGTTATTCAAAATGATTTACACCCATCACTATACACATGATTATAATACATAATACAAGAACACATAAATTTTAAATGTTTCTAAAACCAATGATCTAGAAAGACTAGCTTAAACAAATTTTTTCGCCCTCAAAATTCAGGACTGTTCATAAAAATAAATATTTACAAAATCATACAATTAAAAACAATTATAACTCATTGATATTGCTAATTTAATGTTTTAGATAAAGTTTAATCTCTTCATTCTACGAACAGCCCTGTATTTTCATAAAATCCCACCTAAAAAACGCGTCTAAATAAGCAAATGAATAGCTATAATCATTCCTTACACACATGATTACTGCCACTTACTTTTATAAGTAGCGACCAGCAAAAATCATGGTATTTATTAAATCAGTTAAACTAATTTTTTAGGATATTTATTCATATGAGCTCACCAGCCACGCTAAGAAGATCATTAGTCCAGTCGAGCCCTACACACTCAGGGTTGACACAGCGTTTATCCCAAGAATTTTCACTTCATTCTATAGAAGATAATTGTTCTACAGAAGATCCTTTTCTAATGAATTCTAATGCGAGTAAATTGCCAACCTATACATTACCTTTTAGCCAATCAGGTGATACTCCACCAGAAAATTCTTTAACATCAGTAAGTACATCTAATATTCCTTCAAGCGAAGATAAAAAAACCCCTGATGAGCAACTTATTAATTCAATACAATCTTTAAAATTAACAGCTCCAGAAGCAACTGGATTATTAAACGCCTTAAAGAAGAACTCAAAACATTTATCGTTCACTTGTCCTGTTGGGGAGAAACGTATAACACAAATTCAGCATTTATTACTACAAATCTATCAAGTTAAACACGATTATAGACCAGGAACAACAAAAGAACTTCTTCACGCTGGCGGAACTAAGCGTTACTCAGCACTTAAAAAATATTTAATAATGCTTAGTACAAATCAAACAGGTGGCGTTACATACGAATATCGCAAAAATAATAATACATATGATAAGTTCTTAGCTACAAACAACAATGATGAAAATAATTCAATTAACTCCCCATCTACAACGGTTGGGAATCTGCAACAATTAACTATCACCACCACACAAACAAATGCTGTATCTACCACTGCAATAGAACCAGAAATACACATTTCTGATGCTAGCACATTGTTTAGTATGGTACATAGTGCCAACTTAACTCCTGATGAAGCATCATTATTTATAGATGCTCTCAATCAAAATCATAAAACTCTAACTATTCCACCTCAAAATTACAATCAAACCCGTCGAGAAGCACTAAAAGATGCATATTCTGCAATTATACAAAACAAAGCCACAGGGATGCTCGGTCTTAGAATTAAAAATCGATACAAGGTAATAATGAACTATTTAGAACACCTTAAAAATAAAGAACCGGGTATATTTGTTTATGATACTAATATTTATTTATCGTCTTCATTACACAATGAAACTTTAGAAAAATATTGGCAAACCTCAGTAAACCGTCAAAGGCAATATTATCTAGAAGAAATTTTGGGATTTATACAAACTAATTCCCAGCTAATATTCAGCAGTGAGGAAAATCATCATTTACGGACTCAACTATTAGCCCCATCTAAAGATCAAAATTTTAATAACACTGTTAAAATTTATTATCTATATAAAATGCTTACAACTAATCTTAAAAGTAAAAACATTGCTTACGATATTGAATTTGATCCCTCGAATCCCCAACAATTTATTCAAACTATTACAAATACGTTAAACGAACAAGCATCAACTAACTTACAACCAGATGATGAGCTTACATGTTTATTAATAAATGTATTCTTTTCATATCAAAGAAGCATTCAAAAACTAAATGAAGCCTTTGCATTATATATAAATACTCCTCTTGCCAACAATTGTGAATTCAAACTATGGAGTATAGTAAAAAATGGTATAGCATCAGCAGATGAAAAAAATAATCCACTTAAACTACAAAAATTAGATGCATTTATAAAAGAGAATCCGAATAATGTGTACTTTGGATATGCAAGCTGGTTTATGGGACTTATAGAGCATGCCCGCAAGAATACTCCAAAAAGTACTGCACATTTTGTGACAGCTCGAGGTGTTATGCCAGAAGCTAAGCTTATATTAACGTTCTACGGACATCTGCCAACTTCCACATCTCGTGACATCTTCCATGAATCGGGTTTGCCACACAGCTTGATACATGGATATGCGGATAACTGCTTTTTTAAACATTCTAAAATCACCGAGAACGGCGTCGACAACGGCGCATCTTGCGATCAATTTAAAAAGAGTGCGTTTGTTCCTTTTTTACAAAAATGCCTTCGGCAACTGGGGGTATCTGAGTCCCAAAGAGTAATGTACACAACGGATAAGTACTATGACCGTACTCGCTTAGAAGAAATTGCAACCGTGATCCCGGGATTTATTGAGAATACAAAACCTAATACAAATTAGTCTAGTGCTAGTAACAACTCAACCAAATAAGTTTAATATAAACTTATTATTGTATTATGTTATGTAAAAGCATTAGTAGTTTAAATTAATTATTAATGCTTTTTAATCTTCGTCTATGCATATCTTGCATACTTACGCTTAACCTGATAACGTCTCAATAAGTTTCTGACCTTTCAGTAAAGTTTCGCGTTATACTCTGCGTCGGAGTATAACCTAATTGCTCCGCCAACATTAAAACTTAACTCATCATTATTGCCAACTCGCGTTCGGATAGCAATTGATAAATCAACATCGCCATTAAATCCAAAATAGCCAATACTGCCACAATAGACACCACGCTGCGCCCCACCTTCCAGTTCTTCGATTTACCTGCATGGCACGGCACTTTAGGCGCACCGGTAATTGAACCACCGGGAAAGCACACCGGAATAACATCAAAAATATGCATGATATAATTTGAACTATCAAAATTAAGCATTCTCAATATGAGACAAAAATAAAATTACAACAAATTGGATACAACACAGTGGCTGAAATTTGTGCTATAAGCAAAAAACATACTAAATATCCAAGCATAAAAAATTAATCGAAATTAAAAAATGGAAATCTAATGACTCAAATATCTAAAGTATCATTTAGTAAGTATAATGGTCGGCATTGTCCATTTTTTGGAACAATCACGAAGTGTCAGGTATAACATTTTAAATACGGAATTGTCACCAGGAAAGGATTTTTTATTTTTAATAATTTTACGAATGCTTGAATTTACTGCAGAGATTTCACCTGTTCTAAGGTTAAGTTTGTAGCTGCTGCTACGGCAGATTCACCCATACCAGATTTTAACAAATTTGTTGCAATTTCCCGCCGGCTTTTTTCTTCACCAAGCTGTATGCTTTCTGCTCTAACTAGTTTAACTTCATCTTTAGCTGCTTGAGCTTCATCTTTAGCTGCCCGAGCTTCATCTTTAGCTGCCTGAGCTTCATCTTTAGCTGCCTGAGCTTCATCTTTAGCCAATAAAAGCTCCTTAGTTTTTGATGCCTCTGCTTCAAGAATAGATTTTTGAACTGCAATAAATTCTTTCTTTTTATATTGAATCTCTAACTCTTGCGCACTTAATCCGGCTGTATTACTCACTTCAAAAGCTGAATTAATTGGAGCTGACATATTATTCGGAATAAACTCTAAGCTGCCGGCATTCTTAATAAAATATATCCACTGATCTTTAGTATCAACTAGTTCTTCTAAACTTTTATTAAATTTAGGCAATTCAATAAAAATCATCTCTAAGTCATCAGTGTAATTAATGAAGCTTTCTTTTTCTAATAGCTTGAAATTTGAAATAACGTTATTTGAATCTTCAAACATTATAAAATCAACTATAGTTAACGCAATAATAGGGTTTAGCAGATGGTATTCTTCACCCTCTAATAATTGAGCAGAATAGTTTTTGGCTGCATTATACAATATACGTTTTTCAAGTCCACCATGATTTAGCACTTGCATTTCG
>JAUPUP010000071.1 GCA_030917485.1 Pseudomonadota bacterium | reverse complement strand
AGGACTTCAAGAAGGACTTCAAAAAGGTCTTCAAAAGGGACTGCAAAAAGGTAAACAAGAAGGTCTTCAAGAGGGTAAACAAGAAGAAAGAAGGGAAATAGCACAGCAATTATTAGAATCTGGTATAGATGAAGATATTATTGAAAGAGTTACGCATTTAACTAAACAAGAGCTTAGGCAGTTAAAAAAAGCATTACATTGATTTTAGCTTGGAAATACAAGTAAGTATTGTTGGATAGAAGTTATTTTTACAATGATATTTTAAAGAATGTGATTATTTTATGTATAAATTAGCAGTATTAGGTAATCCAATAGCGCATAGCTTATCCCCGTTGATTTTTGACTTATTTGCCAAGCAATGTGGTGTTGAGCTTAGTTATCAGCGTATTTTAGCTAATGATGCATGTGATTTTAACCAGAAAATTGCTCAGTTTTTTGCTGAACATGGTACGGCATTAAATATAACCAGCCCATTTAAACATGAGGCTTACCTAGCTGCTTCAGGTCATACTGTAAGAGCAAAATTTTGTCGGGCAAGCAATTTTTTATTTAGTAATGATACTATTACAGCCAAAGGTGATAATCTTCATCAATCTGGTAACCATAATAATAGCTTGATCATTGCTGATACTACAGATGGGATTGGTTTAGTCAATGACATACTACTTAATCGTAATTTGGGCTTAGCTTATAAACATATTTTAGTTATAGGTAGTGGTTTTGTTGTAGATTCAATTTTATTAGATTTAATCGCGCAAAATCCTTATACGATAGATATATTAGCTAGAAATAATTCTCGAGTCAACTATTTAAATGACAAGTTTGGCAGTGGTGTATTTGAACACGGCAAAAAATATGATCTTATTTTAAATACTACACCTAATGTTGTAGAAAATACTTTATTTGATCAGATTAACCTGCTTGCGGATATGACATTTTGTTATGATCTTAATTATTCTGCGCATAAAAGTTTGTTTTTGACTAAAATGTCTACGCTTAATGCTAACATTCATGGCTGTAATGGAATTGGTATGCTTGTTGAACAAGCAAAAGTTGCTTTTGTTAAATTGTTTGGCAAATATCCAGATACTGCTAAAATATTGGAGGTTTTGACTGCGCGTGGTATCTAGATATAAGTTATATAAAGAAATATTTAGCGAGATGATAATCTAGATGAGAAAATTAACTCAACCAATGCAGCCAAATAAATATAAATTTTAAGGGATAAACTATAGTGTCTAATTTTTTAATTTTATTATTGAGTTTAGTTTTTATTGTTATTAGTAGCCACTTCTTTTGTAATGCTCTTGAACATCTCGGTGAGCGTTTGGGTGTGTCAGAAGGCGTAACTGGTTCAGTTTTCGCCGCCGTAGGTACTGCATTGCCGGAAACAATCATTCCAATTATAGCAATATTGAGTGCACATTCGGGCGCATCTAATCATGAAATTGGAATTGGAGCAATTTTAGGCGCTCCCTTAATGCTTTCAACATTATCGGTGTGCGTTATGGCGCTCTCAGTATTGTGGAAACGTGGTATAAATGGTGCAATTACTCCTGAAAAAACTGGACTCAAGCGTGATTTGCAGTTTTTCTTTTTTGGTTATGGTTTAGCATTTGCTGCGATATTTTTACAAAACCTTAGCTGGCATGTATATATCAACGCACTCATTGCGGTTGCCTTGGGGGTTAGTTACTTTATATATTTATTATTGACCATAAAAGTATCTGCTGCTTTAGTCCAAGATGGGCATGATACCCAAGCTAGCAATAAACTCGCGATGCAATATTTAGGGTTTGGTGTAAATAAGTTGAGCATAATAATCCAGTTAATTTTAGCTTCGATGATGTTAATTTATTTTGCCGGGATGTTTATTGATGGCGTAAATAATCTTTCTACCTTATATAAAATATCGCCGTTTATCATCTCATTAATTATTATTCCTATAGCAACCGAGTTACCTGAAAAAATTAATAGTGTATTATGGTTAAGGAAAGGCAAGGATACTTTAGCAGTAGGAAATATTACTGGTGCAATGGTATTTCAGGGTACGTTGCTGCCAATTATTGGGATTTTATTTACAGATTGGCGTTTGGTCAATACTCTGCATTTAAGTGGTATCATTCTTACTTTGCTTGCAACTGGGTGGTTTTATTTATTGATTAATAAAATAAAAGTGTGGCATTTTTTAATAAATGGTTTGCTATACATTGTGAATATAATGCTATGTTTACACTTTTTCTATCGGTGATCTATGCAACAACAATTTTATCGCACGTCTATTTTATTAGGTGAGCCGGTCATTAACAACCTAGCTCTAAAGCATGTGGTTATTGCTGGAGTCGGAGGAGTTGGCGGGCAGGTTGTAGAGGCTGTTGCTAGGGCTGGCGTTGGTAATATAACCATTATTGACAATGATATTGTAGATATTACCAATATCAATCGTCAATTAATTGCTACGTTGCCGGATGTTGGCAAGCCAAAAGTAGAATTGTTTGCACAGCGGATTATGAGTATTAACCCATACTGTAATGTAGTTGCTGTACAAAAATTTTTAAATAATGACAATCTAAGTGATTTAATTCCAGGTGATGCTAATTATATAATTGATTGTATTGATACAGTTCCTTCTAAAATAGCTATGATTAAGTACTGTTTACATAATAAATTAAAAATTGTATCTAGTATGGGGGCAGGTAACCGTTATGATGTTACTAAAGTTAAATTAGCCGATATTAGTAAAACTAAAATGTGTAGTCTTGCCAGAATAATTAGACTTGAGCTCAGAAAAAGCGGGATTAGTAAGGGTGTAACTGTTGCCTATTCAGAGGAAAATGGAAGACCGCCACTAGTGCAAAATGGT
>JAUPUP010000070.1 GCA_030917485.1 Pseudomonadota bacterium | reverse complement strand
CACGGTTTAGGTAGTGATATAGTTTTTTACTGGTTTTTAATGCACTTTATTGGGTTATAGCTCGTTCACGGTTTAGGTAGTGATATAGTATTTCAATTTGTTTATTTAATAATGTAATTGTTATAGCTCGTTCACGGTTTAGGTAGTGATATAGTTAATCTATGGTTATGTCTATATGCTCCTATGTTATAGCTCGTTCACGGTTTAGGTAGTGATATAGTCTTAAATTGTGGCTAGAACTTTGACCTAGAGTTATAGCTCGTTCACGGTTTAGGTAGTGATATAGTGATACACAAACTATGCTCCAAGAAGTTGAGGTTATAGCTCGTTCACGGTTTAGGTAGTGATATAGTTTCCAGGCTTGTTGCTGTTGTGTGTTTTTTGTTATAGCTCGTTCACGGTTTAGGTAGTGATATAGTTGTTGCAACTGAACCCAATCAGCTGCATAAGTTATAGCTCGTTCACGGTTTAGGTAGTGATATAGTAGATGAAGTTACGGGGCTAGTGAGTATCCCGTTATAGCTCGTTCACGGTTTAGGTAGTGATATAGTTTAAATTACTCGAGTTGCTTGAATAAATTGGTTATAGCTCGTTCACGGTTTAGGTAGTGATATAGTTAACATGCTTTATTATATTGATATGTTTGAAATTATTTAGGTTTTTTATTTAATAAAATAACAAATATCGTAATAAAGTAACTATGTCAAGAGATTTTTTGATACAATATCTGGGTATCACTACCTAAACCATGAGTTTGCTATAATAAGACAAAAAGTCGTACAGCTGACATCTGTAACTGTCATTAATTTATTAAAACAGTAAAAGCTGTTTATGTTCTTTATTGATTTTTTCTTGCTTTGATGGTGTACCGACCAAAAAATACATTTGGCTATATTGTTTTTCGGTAACTTTCATTATTCTAATATTACCACGTTCAGGGGCATTGGCTTCGATACGTCTGATGTGCTTTTCAATTGCATCATGTCCGTTGCACAACCGACAATATACTGAGTATTGCAACATGTCATAACCTTCTTTTAATAGATAGTTATGAAATCGTTGATAAACTTGTCTTAACCGTTTGGTTGTAACTGGCAAATCATAAAATACAATTAATCTCATCCATCTAATCTCAGAAAACATCTTGTTAATCCATGTTACTACGTTGTATTAATTGTGGTAGTGACGGAAGCTTAATTAGTTGAAAATTATTTTCATTAATGCAACTAATAAAACTTTTTACCATCACGTCAATTGAATTTAGTAAAGTAGTTAGCTTGTTATCTATTATCACAATATGATTGAGTATGTCTACTAGCCTTGCCTTAATTGTAGTAGATAGTTCTAGTTTTTGAGCAGTTTCAACGATAGCATAAATATACCAATCAATATATGGGCGATAAGGCTCAATAAAATCATCGGCTAAATTAAATGCATTTAGTTGATTATCATGAAATAGTCCAAGTGTTGGCGATAATCCATAACCTACGAGACTACGACAAATTAGACTACGGATAATAGTATAGGCATAATTTAGCAATCCATTGATCTCACTATATTCAATATTTTGGCTGGTTGCAGGGCGGTTTTTACTTATGCGAGTAAAATCCCCACCAAACATAGCTGGAAAATATATTCGGCTTGCCTGTGCCTCGTTATTGTTTGTGTCACCTGATAATACAGTTTGTGATAAATGAGTTAATTTGTTTATATCTAAGCTTAGTGGACATAAATGTTTTAATGCCATGGCTTGATTGGTAATCTTTTGCTCAACGATTGTTTGCCATAGCCGTTTCTTAAATGGCTGAGTTAGCTGGATTTGGGTTTTCAAGACAAGGTTTTGGCGTGAATGGGGTAAATAACTATGGAAAATTCCATTTGGAAGGTGGGTTTTATCACAAGTTATCATGACTATATTATTCTCGGCACATTCACTTAATAAAGTTGCGCTGAGCGTTATGGAGTAATGATTAATCACTATGCAGGCAATATCTTGCAATGGAACTGTATATTTTTCGTTATCTTGAGTTATTTGCAGTTGGGATTTTGCAACTTGCAAATAACTTGGTTGACTAATCATAACACAACGAAAAGTCATTTTTGAGTTTTCAGCTGGCTAAAATCAAGGCGAGTTTCATGATTAACTTTGCTAATGTTGCCAATGACATCAACTTGGTATTTTTCTAAAGTAGTGTTAACTTTAACTCCAATGCTTCGAAACTCCCTAGCTCCATCATGTAATAAAATAGTTACCCCGCCTGTAGCTCTATCTGTACCTGTATAATAGCCAAAATAAGTTGCTTTTTTGCTAATTATTTTTACTAAGTCATTAGCGTATAAACTAAAGTAAAAATTGAAACTATCATCGATTAAGTCCCATTCTTTCTCTGGTTTTGCTGCCACGATTGCTCGGTTCGGCAATTCATTTCTGATTACATCGGATAAATACACTGGAACAATATAGTTTTTACCCTCCTTGGTAAATATGTCGATTCTTACCATGCCACCATTATCAGCAATACCTTGATTCACTTTAACACCTGTATTTTGGGCTTGAATAATTTTTACGGTTTTAATTTGGATATCGCTTGGTGCACCATCTTTACGTGGAGCAAAAATTGGTTTAGCAAAGGCCTTTTTGGCATCGTTGTCAAATTGCTCTAATCTGTCAACCAACAACTTATAAATATTGGGATTATGCTGTTTATAGGTAGGGCACAGCGTTGGAATTTCGCCATTTTTATCTAACTTCATTCCACTCTCGACTAGTTGTTTAGCTATGGTTGAAAACGGTTTGCCATTGTTATATTCTGCTACTGGATTATCTACGTATTTACTTGACCGAATAGTATCTAAGTGCACCTGCCCAGTAATGCTCCGTTTTGGCATCCTAGAAACAAATACATCTTTTACTTTCAAGAGTATTTCAGTTCTAAAATTAATATTTGGCATCGGGAAAGCATCGAAAATTTCACCCGTATCTGGATCGGTATAAGTTGCATCGTGATTTTTGCCAAAGTCACGGGCTTTCATGAAAGAGGTTATTTTTTGTTGCATACCAGTTGTAACGGTAGCAATTACACAAGCATCTTGTGCATGATGTAAATCATTCTCTTCACGTGATTTAGCTAGTCCCCAATGTGCACGAATGAATGCAGTCGCTTGTCCTGTGAGTACCCGCACGCGCTGTCTATTTTTATCGGCTAAATCTGAAAATTGCAGATAATTTTCCAGATAATTTTTGCAAAAACGGGAAATGTAGCGCGTAT
>JAUPUP010000069.1 GCA_030917485.1 Pseudomonadota bacterium | reverse complement strand
CTATTTATCGAAATATTATTGATACTGGAATTGGTTTTATCAATTTTCAGCAAGTTGAATTAGAAACTTTAACTGGTGAAGAAGCAATTTTATTAAGGCTTGACCAATTAGCAGGTTTGGGTTGTTGTTGTTTTTGCTCTATTCAATACATTGTACCGGATTCAATTCTTCAGCATAGTCCTGAATTAGCCCGTGGGTTTTTACGGGCAATAGCACGTGGAGCTGCTTTTACCACAGAATATCCTGAGCAAGCATTTGAATTGCTATGTCAAGCTAAACCAGCTCTGCGCAGTCCAATGTACCATAAAATTTTTACTCGGACATTACCGTTTTTTTCACGCAATGCTTTGAATGTAGAGCGCGATTGGGACAAAGTTGGTAAATATACCAAACATTTAGGAATTGTTGATTCCAATTATGCTGTTACTGAATGTTACACTAATCAGTTTTTACCAGAAATGCCTCATTCTGATCTTCAACCGATTGCTTATTGTGTGGCAGATTATTCTGTGGCAGACTCTAACGCCAGGTTAGGTAACCATCAATCCGGCACTGTTGGGGCGTGATGGTATATATACATATAAGCTAGAGAAATTTATATACTCAAATGCAAAGAGTATATTTATATGGTAATTACTTGTTTGTATGGTTGGCGGCAGATAGACTAGTATAATAAACTTGGTGATAGCCAAGATTAATTAGTTGTATAGCTGCCAATTTGCTTTTGTAGCCATAATTACAAATTATTACTAATGGTTGAGTATACGGTAATTTAATCTTAGTAAGGTCTTGTTGTTTAATTAGCATAGTGTTATCTGGTAATTTAAGCTCTAGTAGTAAATTATTAGAAGATGAATAATTAGACGGTAAATGCTGGGAAAATTCCTGAGTATCAATTAAAATTAATTGTAAGTTATTAGAGTAGTGTAATTTAATCATATCCTTCCACTCAATAAATGATGCTTTTGTTGTGTTAGATTGTGCATATTTATCTGCATAATCATCAAGCAAGTGGTTGTTTATACACTCGGCATCTGGATAAATGTTGTACATTTTGGTGTGGTTATTTAAACAATTGATTTGAGTTAGATGGCTGGAAGTATTAATTTTAGTAATTAATTTGATTACTTCATTGGCTTGATAGCTGGCAACTATGCCAACGCTGGGTCCTATTACATCACCATTTAAGCAGGATGAAGCATTATCTGCGGCCTTGGGGAATATACAGCGGTAGCACAGCTCATCCAGGATAACTAATACTTGCCCATTAAAGCCGTCAATACTGGCAGTAACTAAGGGTTTTTCATTTATATTGCATGAATCGCTAACGAGATATTTGGTCGCAAAATTATCACTGCAGTCAACTATGATGTCATGTTTGGTAATTATCTCATCAGCATTTTTATGATTAAGTAAGGTATTGTATGTACTTATATGGCATGTAGAGTTAAGGGAGCATAAATATTTTTTGAGAATATCTGCTTTAGATTGTCCACAATTATCTTCATTGTAAATTATTTGTCTAGTTAAGTTAGATAATTCAATTTTGTCATTGTCAATTATACTGATTTTACCAATCCCGGCAGCAACTAAAAAGCAGCTTACCAATGATCCGAGTCCTCCAGCGCCTATACAGAGTATGTTAGTTTGATTTAATAATTCTTGCCCATTATCGCCAATAATTCTGTTTTGGCGAATATAGCGTGAGTTGTCGGTTGTAGTTGTTATTGTCATAATTAAATTTATATTTTTTACGTATATTTAAGCAATATGTTTATTTTTTGTAGCAACTGCTTAGTCATTAACTCTGGATTATTTGCCTTAGTTATTGCTGAAATAACAGCAATATTGGGAGAGTTGGTTGACAGCACCGTATCAATATTGTCAGGTCCTATACCACCAATAACTACAAGTGGGCATTTATCCGTTAGCATATTTTGCCATTCATAAATGCGCTCCAACCCCTGGGGGGCATATGACATGGCTTTGCTATTCGTTGGATAAATGGGACCAAGTGCGATATATGACGGTTGATATGCTAGCGCATTAGCTAATTCATGGTGGCTATGAGTGCTGATTCCAAGATAGAGACCGCTACGCTTAATTTCAGTTATATTTGCAGATTGTAAATCTTCCTGTCCTAAATGTACGCCGTAGGCGTTGTGCTTAATTGATAATTTCCAATGATCGTTAATAAATAATTTTATGTTGTGCTGTTTAGCTAATTTTACACTGGTGATTACTTCATTTTCTAAATATTCAATTGATGGGTAGTCCTTTATTCGCAGTTGTATGGTTTTAACTCCCCATTCAATCAATTTAGCTATCCATGCACTATTATCTACAATAGGATAAAGCCCAAAATTATCTAACTGGGTATTTTTAGCACAATTTGTCGAATGTAGTTGAGAAAGTAAATTAATGTGTGGGAGATTAGGTATAACTATCGGCATATCTAAATGGTTAACTTTAAAGTCAAACTGTGGAATATAATATTGAGCGCTGCTTGGGTTAGGTTGATAACTATTTCTTATTGCTGCATTGATATAACGCTTGGCAATAATTATACTATCAAAAATATTATAATTAAGGGCAAGATTAGCCGTTATAGCACTGCTTAAATGGCATCCTGTGCCGTGAATATTTCTTAATTGAGTTTGTTGATGCTGTCTTTTACTACTGACCCAATAACTTTGTTGGGTATTCATAAATAAATCATTGACATGCGTCGCCTGTTCTATATAATTTGTCTGTTGGTCTTTAAATAGATGTCCACCTTTAATTAAAACATTTTTAACCCCCATTGATAATAGAGATTGCGCTGCACTTATTATATCCTGTGTGCTGTTTATTTTTATACCAGTGAGGATCTCTGCCTCAGGAATATTAGGTGTGATTAATGTAAGTAAGGGAAATAAGTTTTCGCGGATATTATTAATTAGCTTAGTTTCAGTTAATATAGTGTGGCTGCTAGAGGTTATTACTGGATCATATATGATATTATTGTTAAATTTATTAAACTGTGGTAAAAAATTGATGTTTTCTAAAAACTTGGCTAGAATATTTATTTGAGCATTACTGCCAAGTACACTAATTTTGATTGCATGTGGAGGAAGGTCTTGTATTAATGCCTCCAGTTGTTGTTTAAATATATTCCCAGGTAGAGTATAACTGCCCACAATTCCATGAGTGTTTTGTGCGGTAATTTTAGTGGTTGCACTACAGCCGTGTATGTTAAAATGAGCAAAAGCAGCTAAATCAGCTTGAATTCCAGCGCCACAAGAGCTATCATGTGCAGCAATTGTCCAGGCAGTTTGCATACTATTTATATTCCTTGCTTGCTAAATGGTCGGTTAAAATATGGAGTACTTGCAACTGCAAAATCACGTTTGGGCATAATTCCAGCTTCATAGGCTATTCGTCCAGCTTTAATTGCTAATTTAAATGCTTCTG
This sequence comes from Pseudomonadota bacterium, assembly GCA_030917485.1. Taxonomy (GTDB): domain Bacteria; phylum Pseudomonadota; class Gammaproteobacteria; order Burkholderiales; family UBA11063; genus Aquella. The sequence continues at coordinate 1,971 of JAUPUP010000069.1, read as the reverse complement.
CCATTGCTATTGGATTTACTGCATGACTTACTGCACTATTGAGTAAAACTGCGTCAAACCCTAGTTCCATTACTTGAGATGCGTCAGATGGACAGCCAATTCCTGCATCAACTATTAAGTTTATACTGGGTAATTTGTCACGCAGTAGACGTAAATTAAACAAATTTAATAAACCTTGTCCACTGCCAATTGGCGATCCCATAGGCATAAGTATCTTACACCCCAGATTAACTAATTCTTGACAAATAGAAAAGTCATCAGTACAATAGGGGAATACAGTAAAACCATCTTTTATTAATACATCAGTCGCTTTTATTAATTCGAGACAATTGGGCTGTAAGGTATAATCATCCGCAATAACTTCCAGCTTAATCCAAGAAGTATTAAAGACCTCGCGTGCAAGCTTGGCGGTATTGATAGCATCAAGCGCACAGTAGCAGCCAGCAGTATTAGGCAATAAACGACACGGTAGTTTATTAAGCACCTCAAAAAACTGGTTATCTTGACTAGCAAATTTTACACGGGTTAACGAGACTGTGATTACTTCGCTCTCGGCAGATATTATTGCGTTCTGCAAGATATCTAAGGATGGATAAGCAGCAGTACCGAGTAGAAATCTACTGCTTAGTTCAATATTATCTAATTTCATGTATATGTTATACCCTAAAAGTTTCTGACTTTAATCAGGAATTGTTTATATTTTATATTTGCCCTCTATCTGTAGATCTATCCGCCTTGAAACGCGGTAACAAGTTCTACTTTGTCGTTTTCTTGTAACCAAACTTCTAGATATTTAGCTTTAGGTATAATATTGTTGTTTATTGCAATTGCAATATTGCCCTTATTAAAACCTAAATTGTTTAAAAGATCATGGAGTGTCGTTCGTTCTTGCAGCGAATAACTAATTCCATTTAAAATAATTGATATATTATGCATTATTTAGTTACTCCAAATTTCTGGGTATTGTTTAGTCTGATGCTTTAAATAATTGATGACGGTTTCAGCTAAAGCTGGAGATAGCAAAAATCCATGCCGATATAATCCATTAATTGATAAAAAGTTATCTTTTGCAATTAGTTGCGGTAGATTATTACTGAGCGTAGGCCGGCAATTAGTGCTCATTTCTATTATACGAGCTTCACTAAAACCGCCATGAATTATATTAGCGCAGTTCAATAAATCAAGAGTGCTTTTTATGGATATCGGAGAAAAATCTTCCGCTTCAATTTCAGTTGCGCCAATTATATAATGGTTATTCATATATGGGCTAATATATATATTATGCCGCGGATGAAATAAACGTATTGGGCGAGATATGTTTATTTCTGGGGCATAAACTCTAATAATTTCACCCCGAATACCTCGCAATTGTGGTTGTAATTCACGGCTGCCTAAGCCACGACAGTCAATCACTAAGTCAAAATCATAACTTATGCCGTTTATGTTTACGAGCGGTTCATATTTTGTATATTTAACTAAAGTTTCGTTGTGCCAGTTGACTTTATGGGCTAAATAGTTACCCAAGTGGGTAAATATGCTGCGTGCATTTATAGCCGCTTCAGTTGGTAAAAAATAGCCTTGATGAAAATTTAGTTCTGGTTCAAGTTTAGTAATACCTTGATTATCCAACAACTGATAATAATTAGTTACATTAGTATTAAAGCTAATTTTTTTTAAATAATGGCTTATTTCTTGGCTGAATTCTCTAGTTGCAAGTAACAATGTACCGTTATTATTATATAAGTCAGTTAGATTTAATAATGACAAATACTGCTGCCATAGCGTAAGACTATTTTTACCTAGTGTATAAATTAGTTTACCGCCCATAACGCTTTCACATAATGGAGCGAGCATACCAGCAGCGATATAAGCTGAGCTTTGTTTTCCGTGTGCGGTATCAGCGTCAATTAGAGTTAAATTGACATACCCTTCTTGATACAGGCGAAAGCCTAATACCCTCCCCATTAATCC
>JAUPUP010000068.1 GCA_030917485.1 Pseudomonadota bacterium | reverse complement strand
GCATTCAAGTTTGTATCTATACTCAAAGTATTTGAATGTTGGACTAGGAATATTGCAATAAATTGCGACGGGGACACGTCCCACCATGTACAAATTAGTACATGAGGAGCAATTTATAAAATATGACAAAGTCCAGCTTTAGCTTCGCAAGTAAACCAAAGACGAAGAGTATATATCAACAATATCTATGCACTCTTCCTTTTTTATATACTTTATAAGCATTAACGTTATCGGTGATAAATATACCTTATTGTCTGATTAACCGATTATTTTTAATTTTAAAATTTTCATTGCTTGAACGATATGGATTGATGTCTATTCCGCCACGTCTTGTATATCTTGCATAAACAGTCAGGTACAATGGGGCACACCGAGTTTGAATATCTTTAAAAACTCTTTCAATACATTGCTCATGAAATTCATTGTGGTTTCTTAATGAAATAATGTATTTTAATAATCCTTCTTGGTCGATTTCTCGCCCTTGATATTCAATAAAAATCGTACCCCAATCTGGTTGATTAGTAACTAAGCAGTTAGATTTAAGCAGATTAGAATAAAGATATTTACTTACAATATTTTCATTACAAGATAAAAACTCAATACACGGTTGATAAGTATTACATTCAACATCTAAATCATCTAAACAAATATAATCATGATCGGCGTGGATAGAAAATTCATCATTTAAATCAATTATAGTAAATTTTATTTTTCCACCAACTGCATTACTAAGATCTTTTTCTACTAATTGAATTAACTCATTCACACTAGCAAGTTTTGTATTATTAAAACTATTAAAATATAGTTTCATCGATTTCGATTCAATAATATTTTTTGAAGAAGCTGGATAACTTATTTCACCAATAGCCACCATAGGTTTACCTTTTTGATTTAACCAAGATATTTCATAATGAGTCCAAAGATCTACACCATAAAATCCAGGGTGAGTATCATCAATTCCTATTTCGGATCTTTTAAGTATTCTAGGGATAGGAAATAACAGATTTGGATTATACTGAGATTCATAAGGAGATTTTTTTCCTAATTCAGAAGCTGACAGATTCATAGTTTTGTCCTCGTTAAAAATGGATAATCGGTATAACCATCCTTATTACCACCATAAAATAGCGATGGTCTGGGTACATTTAGTTCACTACCGAGCCTAAACCTTTTTGGTAAGTCTGGATTAGCAATAAATAGCTGCCCCCATCCTGCGGCATCAGCACGTCCAGCGTTAATTTCTGCCTCAGCCAAACCTTGGGTAAGTCCCTGATTAATAATATACACCCCACCAAACTCTTGCTTTAAAACACCATGTAGATTATCATCACCTAATTTAGCACGAGCAAAAATAAAAGCAATCTTACGCTTACCCAATTCACGGGCTACGTATCTAAATGTTGCTTGCGGGTTAGAATCAGACATAGAATGAACATCACAGCGTGGGGAAATATGCACGCCAACTCTACCAGCACCCCATACTTCAATTGCAGCATCAAGCGCCTCCAGCAGTAAACGCGCCCGATTTTCAATTACCCCGCCATATATATCAGTACGTTTATTCGTGCCATCTTGCAAAAACTGATCTAATAAATACCCATTTGCCACGTGTAGCTCAACTCCATCAAAGCCGGCTAACTTGGCATTTAATGCAGCCTGACCATATGCAGCAACCACCTGCGCAATTTCATCTAGCTTCAACGCACGTGGCACTACAAAAGGATGGATGGGACGGATTAAACTCGGATGACCATCCGCGGCAATCTCACTGGCTGAGACCGGTAATTCTCCATTTAAATATACTGGATCAGATATACGACCTACATGCCATAACTGCAAAAAAATTTTACCACCAGCTTTATGCACCGATGTAGTTACCAACCGCCACCCTTCAACTTGCTCATCAGTCCACATACCAGGAGTATCGGGATACCCTACACCCATAGGGCAAATAGAGGTTGCCTCAGTAATTATAAGTCCTGCACTAGCTCGTTGAGTATAATACTCAGCCATTAACGGCGTTGGAACACGCCCGTCACCAGCACGACATCTGGTCAACGGTGACATAATAATTCGATTGGGTAACTGCAATTCACCAACTTTTAATGGTTCAAATAAAATAGACATTTTAACTTTATTCCTTCTAACTTTAGATCCATCCAATTTTAAGCTATCTAATCTTTATGCTCAACTTATTTAATTACTTAATTTTTTCCAAAACTCTTAAAACCTCCACCGTTACTAAAATTATACTTAAACACGATATGTTTATTTCAAAATAAATTAAGCACCTCTTTGTTGTTGTATGCGTAAAAGTTAAAACACATTCACATTATGATATGCTATACTTTGGTCTTGCAAAGCACCGTGTATTATATAATAAAACACATTTACATTGTTTACAATTATACACTTAACCCTTGTTATAACTTAAAGCATCACCTTATTATTTAAATGCAGATAAATCAGTATGTTTAAAATCTTCTTGGGCGTGTTATTGTTTCAATTTGGCGCATTGATTTTGCCAGGCCCAGACTTTGCAGCAGTATTTCGCCATAGCATTGTACGTGGTAAGCGAGAAGGATTATTTTGTGTTGCGGGAGTAAGCGCTGGCGTAATGATTTGGTTGTTAATCACATTCTTCATCGGCACTGCACTATATACCAAATATAATTTATTATACTTATGCCTTATATTTATTGGCATAATTTACCTATACAAAGTTAGTATACCTCTAATTTATAATTTTTTTAATCCTACGGTAATTCCTAATAATGATAAGGACAATAAACATAGTAGCAATACTCATCCGCTGAATACAAAAATACCTGGCAATTCTTTTTTCAATGGTTTATTTACCAATCTGTCCAATGTAAAAGCCATGGTTTTTTTTAGTACATTATTGCCACTTGTTAATCAGTTAAACATTCCATTCCTACTATCCACATGGTTGGGTATGGGGGTCATGACTTATACGTGGTTTGCTTTTATTGCTATTATGTTTGGCAACCACAAAATACGCGATGCTTTTTTATCTAAAATTAAAGTTATTGAGTTAATAATTGGTAGTGCAATTTTCTTTTTT
>JAUPUP010000067.1 GCA_030917485.1 Pseudomonadota bacterium | reverse complement strand
GCATACAAATCCATTGCTTTATTTCTAAGATCTTGTGAATATCCGCGCATTTTATTATCTGCCAAAATTAGAGGTACTATAGTTTACCATGTTATGCTCAAATGATTATAGGTTAACTATAGTTGATTATAACAAAAAATCTCTAATAAAAAAGTAAAACAAGCCTTTTAAATTAAGTTCCAATTTTGCGCAAATTTAAGCATTTTGCTTAATGATGTTTTGAATTTATATGAAATCTTTAAACTTTGTTTGAGTCTACATAAATACTGAACTGCATCTATTTCCTCTAAAAAAGCGCCAAGTAATGCCCTTGTACGTGGCGGATATTTTAAAGAAAGTATAAACATGCTATTTATATCATCAGCCGATAATTCAAGTAGTATGCTTTTAAATCGTGAATATACATTATATGGCTCGGTATCTGGTATGCTATTAATTAGAGTTAAACTATCTAAAATAGTTAGTAAACGTATATTGTCTGATGTAATAATGTTTCGTTGTAGGCAAAAACTAATTCGATATTTAACTGTGGTGACGGCTCGCTTTGGCTTTTGTGTATATATTTTAATTGCATTTGGGACCTGAGTAGTTAAGCCTAAAGAATTTAATGCACCGTATCCGGAAATATAGCCTACAGGTTTACCATTCTTATACAGTAAATCCTTGATTAGTTCGCTGATGTCGGGTTTTAGCTCCCCAAAAATTGATTTTTCAGGTTTGTAAAACTTACCTCTTGAAGCTTTAGCTATTTGTCCAGCAATAACCATTCTGTTTAGACTCTTAAGCAATGTTTCACGAGATACAGTTGCTTGTGGCATTAGATCATCAACTGTGAATATAACACTGTGTTTAAATTTTGTTAAATCTATTTTATTAGTTTTCATAGTAAAATATTAACACACTAGGTTCGCTGTTACCAATAAAAAAGACACTAAGAAAGTATTTTTCATGGTTACGCTTAGATATTAACTAGAATATGAATAATCCTTTATGATAAGTTATCATAGCCGCCATTAAAAATATATTTTCTAATTAATTCTATAACAATTACCAGTTGTCAGTTTTTTTGCAATTGTTATCTATGTTCGATACTATTTCAACTATAACAACATCAATTTAGTGTACTAAAATGAGTCAAAATGATAGTAGTTAGCATCTAAAAAGTGATTAATTTTATCAAACACTAGTTTATTATACAACAATAAGGGTAATTATAACAATATATTAAACTGAGTGTGGTGATTCAAAAGAATTCGAATCCACATTATACTTTATAATGTATAAATTACAATGTGTATTTACCTGTAAAACACTTCAAGATGTGAAAAATCAAAAAATCAACTTGATAACACATTACAATCAGTTCATATTAAAAATTTTCTAAAAAACGGCTTATATCTTGACAATTTACTAATCAAACTCTACAAAAAAACACTAAGTAAAAGATTAATTTCGAAGAATTATTATAAATAATTAAAAAAATTCTAAATTATTTTCAACTTTTTTTCGCTCAAAATATGAAAATTTTAACAAAATTAATTCTTAATAAAATACGTAATCTATTAAAGACTAATATATCATGTTGTTGTATTTCTATATTTTGAATTTTAATAGATCATCTATGATAGTAATTATCAATAAATTTAGCCTGTTGAATATTTTTTCTAATCATAATAGATAGATAAGCGGATTAGGATTGTTTAATACTAATACTAAAAATTATAAACTACTATCTACTTTTGCAGATTTCCCCAATAGTTGACCAAGTTCCGAAAAATTAAGAATATCTGATTTAAACACCATACCTAGGGAACTATTATATCATGTTGACGTATTGTAACATACTGTAACACAACTATATTTTTGCGATAAAGCTTGACATATTTGTTGCTTAAATTGTATAGTTATTCTCTCAGCGCTTAGAGCATTTTTTAATTTTTTAAGGAAAATATAATGAAAAATTTAAATAATTTTAGCATTCAAGTGATTAGTTCGAACTATGGCCTATCCAAGCCAGTTTTTTTGGGGAGTGAGGCTTTAATTTTGCATGATTTATTAGTAAACGTATCCTTAATAATTAAGGGACTTGACCTAAATTTTGATCTTCAAATTAGTTTTGGAACAAATTGCGAGAATCAAAATGTTTCAAATTCAGCAGATTATAAAAAATTTGTTGTAAACAAATATGGTACGACCGAGTTATTGTATAGACTTGTAAATGAAGAAATAACTACTAAACTGCAAGAGGAATTTAAAGTTTGTGGTGTTGATTTGCATATTGACAATTTACGAGAGTTAGCTAGTTTCCTAAAAGAGTTTGTTAAAAATCTAGAAGTGAATCAATTTGTTCTAACGCCTTCTAAAGGCAATAACTATGTTATTGATGATGTTGAAGTAGTTCTCGAATCTGATGCTCAGTATTATAATGTTGGTGATGAGGATATAGTACTAAAAGCTGCAGCCAAAGAACTTGGTACACACCGCCCAGTAACTGTCTACTTTACTTATAATTATTTTAAAAAATATGGAGATGGCATGATGATGTGTTCAAGTCGCGGTTTTACAGGAAACTCTGCTAAAATTTAAGGTGTAAAAATCTTGAATGTTTAGCAGAGTAAATAGGTATCAGGCTGTATTATATTCTGAGGCATAGACCTCGCTATGGAGATTAGTCTCTTTTCAACCTGTTACCGAATCGCCAATCTGTGACGTGTATCACGTATAGGAGAATGGCTGTAAGCCGTATTTTACTTTACTCTGCAAAACTGAGCAACCAGTTTTTTAGTGAGTAAAAATCATGCGTTATATTGGATTGGACTTACATACCAATCAAATGACAATTTGTTATTTAGAAGATGGTGAGTATAGTTATGAAACACTAGCCGTGACAGAAATTGACACATTTAAAAGTCGGCTATTAAAAACTGATGAACTAGCAATAGAAGCAACTGGCAACAGCAGCTATGTTTATCGCCACTGTATCGATTTAGTAGCTAAGTTGGTGGTGGTAAATACCATGCAATTTAAGGTAATTACTAAATCATGCAAAAAAACTGATAAAAACGATGCCAAATTGTTGGCTGAGTTTTTAAGCAAGGATATGTTACCAAGAGCGCGAGTAAAAAGTATTTTGGATGACCGCTTACATAGCTTGGTAGATAGTCGGAATAAATTTATTGAGTTGAGAACTCAGCTTAAGAATAAGATCCATAATTTGCTAAACCGCTGTGGTATCAAGATCAAAAAAACTAGTTTGACTAGTATGAAAGGCTTAAAGCGAGTTTTAGATCACGAAGTTGATGAACTGGTGAAGTTTGAATTAGAACAGATGGTCGCGGAGATAGAAAGTCTCAATGGCCGGGTTGATCAATTTGATAGCAAGATAGCTGAATTTGGCAGTAAGTTACCAGGATTTGAAAATGTATCTAGCATCAAGGGAATTGGTACCAATACTGCAGTAACCTTACTTAGTTCAATTGGTGATATAAACGATTTTGCAGATGAGAAAAAGCTTGCAGCATACTTTGGTTTGGTTCCTAGAGTTAATAACTCTAACGAAACCGTAAATCATGGACGCATTACCAAAAAAGGCGATGCACTGGTTAGGAAGTCACTATTACAGTGTGCCTTGATAGCTATTAAGTATAATAGAAAGTTATTTGGTTTTTATGACAAGATAAAAACTAAACGAGGATTTGCCAAAGCCATAGTAGCTACAGCAAGGAAATTATTGACAATAGTTTATTATACATTAAAGAATGGTTGGTATTTTACGGACTTTGTGAAAAATATTCGAGAGATACGACCAATTGGGAAAAGAAATTTAGGTATCATCTAATGGAAAATTGCATTGATATTAGATGGTTAATTTAAGTAAGGTGTGTTTGGTTTGTAGAGTAACTTGACACATCATCATAGGAGAATTTGATATAAAAAGTACGCCTAAAATCAAAGTAATTTAACTTTTTATTAAATAATAATAGCTGCTTCTATAATTTTACTAATTTTTTAGAAGTGGCTATTTTTATAAAATGTTACTTTTATTAAACATACAAAATAGGACTTAACTCTATAGATTAACTATTGACTAATTTCTTATTTGTTAATCTTCATCCGACAATATTATCTGAATAGCTAAACATTAATAAATTCTCAAGTATCTAGAAAAGACTTCATCTGTTTCTGTAGCTAAAGCTTGAGTTTCAGATATTTATTGATCATATACAGAGAAGCAAATCATATATAAACGAGTTGATGTTTATATGGTATTTCATGTCTAACATATTGAGTTTAATTGTAGTTATTTTTATTTGCTTCGGTTATTTTCAACATAAATGACGCCGCTGTTATGATAAGATAAGTGTTTTAATGTGGAGTAAATGATTATGCAAGTACTGACGAGATTCTTTACCGCAATGGTGCAACGTTATCTACCTGATCCTTTTGTATTTGCAATAATACTCTCGATTATTGTATTTGCAATGAGTGTGCTTATAACGCCTAATTCACCAACTAATATATTGAATATGTGGGGGAGTGGGTTTTGGAATTTATTGGGTTTTACGATGCAAATGGTGCTGGTTGTTGTGACTGGACATGCATTAGCTAGTAGTGAAGTGGTAAAAAAGATATTGAAAAGCTGTGCGACGCTCCCAAAAAATCCGACTCAGGGAGTTATGTTGGTTACATTTGTCGGCTCGATTGCCTGTATCATTAACTGGGGATTCGG
>JAUPUP010000066.1 GCA_030917485.1 Pseudomonadota bacterium | reverse complement strand
ATAGCAACGGACACAATGTTATTAATGAAAATAATCAAGAGGAAACACATATTTCTAGCATCTCCAAAGTGACAAGAGATGAAGAACAATCTAAACCACAATTGGATACAAAGTCATATTGGGGTTCTAGATATTTTTAAAACCCTTCAATTACAGGATTTATCTAATATTTTATAATATCGATCATGATCTAGATCATGATCTGGTTTTTTGGATTCTTTTATTGCTCCAAATTCAAAGCAATATTTAGATCCATAGCTGCAGGTATGCGATAGAGAAAGCATATTATTATCCGTATCAAAGCATTGCTCATGCTTTGATTGGATAATAATATCTTGTGGAGTTAGATTAGCAAATTTAGATATATAGTAACTATCTGGTTTGATATCACGTAAGATTTCTAAACTACTTTTTCTATAAATGTAAATGGGGAAATCATCAGACTCAGCATAAGGTCTACCAGGAGTCACACCCTTTATTACCAAGGATTCATTATTATTTTGGATAATACTTTGATAAGCAAATGGTCTAGTTACTTTATAGCCACCATTACCCACTAATTGAATAAGCAAATTATTTCTGGTGTCACTATCAATACTGCCACCGGTATAAGTACCAATCAAAAATACAGCATTGCTTTCTATAACATAACTTTTTTCAATTTGAACTCTAGTATTACTGATCTCTGGAACAATGGGCTGCCCATTAAAATATAAGGTTTGCTGTTCAGATTCTTTCAAAACATAAATTGCACCATTTGGGCTTAATTGGTAATCACCGAGTTGTTTAGATAAATTGTTTAATTCAGCCGTCCATCTTTCTACTTTAATTTTATCTGGATAAGCAAACTCAAATTGAGACACATTAGCATCAATATTCTGATTTACCCTATACACTGTGTATGTAACTGGTATAGATAATATACGCCGATTATCCAAGTTACTTTTTATTAATAAGCTACCACCACATAATAAAGATTTTTGCTGTTGCTGCAATATTTTAATATCAGTTAAACTTTTTGAACAATACACCAACGATGATTCACTTCGCACAGCTAATAAATAATCTGTTACTGCAGAATTATCACAAGTGAGTGGCTTTCTATGTTTAGTACATCCATCAATACCAGCCATCACAACCATCGACAGCATTGCAAAATCTAATAAAAAACAACAACGCAATCTTCTTAAATAACTTGCCATTTTCAGTACCTTTAAGCAGCACGCTTATTCTTTTATAGTTTCTACAACTGTTTTGTCTTGAATAAGTGGCATCATGTCTAAAATTAACTGTGCCTCTTTTTTATAATCTTTAGTCTTGTATATGCGATATATAGCAGAAGTTTCATGAAACCACGCAACATAAGAATTACCTAATTCTAACCCGGTGTTTTTTTCTAAAATCAACTTATATAAAGCTAGCTGCAAAGAATAATGATCTAACTCAGTATCTGGAATATGGCTAAGAGGCGCTAAATGAAAAAAGCGCGATTCGAGTTTAATTTCCTTATTAGTCTTCCAGTCCCAAATTTCTATTTTATCGCTTTTTTTATTATAAAATAGCTGATCTATAGTGCCTCCAATTAAATACTCTAAATCACCAATAACAAACTCAGAAAATATTGACAGCATCTTATTCTCAATATCAATTAAAAACTTTTCTACCACTGGGATAATCTGAGAAAATGGCTCTTGAATTGGATCATAGCCAAATATTTGCATAATCAATTCATCTGGATAAACAAACTGGCTACCGTTTAAACGACATTCAATAAATTGATGCACTAAAGTGCCCTTTACCTGGGCAAACTCAGCGCTAAACTGCCATTTTGAGAGTATATCATCCATAGAAATATTTAATTGTGATGCCTTAATTTTTGCCCAATACTCACGATCAAAAGGTTTAACAAATTGTTTTAATGTGGTAGTCACAGACTGAGCAATGCATCCATCAATAGAATAGGTATGTTCATCGGCAATAAATTTTACATGAGCAAATTTATTTAACTGATTTTTGTATGAATCTATATTATATGAGCAAATAGCTAACATCCTTAAAAATAAAATTTATGAGGTATTTCCCAACATAGCAACATTTTTGTTAATTATACATGTTAATATCTCTATAACACAATGTTATATGCTATTCATAAGTATCTTCCTTAGTTTAGTATTATTTTTACGACATAATATCATTTCTCTTACGATATAATATCACAATTTAATTATTCCCACATAACACAAAAATACAAATTTTATGACTGCCTATAATAACAAACTGTCCTCTGGCTTGAACACGCTATGCTATAATGATACATATTATGCAAAACATCAGGAATAAAAGCGCAATGCCCTATAGATACGGAACAGAACAAAACCGATCTAAACAATATATTAAGCCTTGGTACGCTATACCTAACAATCATAATTCATCTAAAAAAGTATTGATAATTGGGGGTGGCATAAGCGGAGCTGCAACAGCTTACAGCTTAGCCAATCGTGGCTATTCGGTCAAATTATATGAAAAATCTCATAAACTAGCCAGTGGAGCTAGCGGTAATTATCAAGCAATACTATATAATACTGGCGCTGGTGATTATATGCCGCTAAAAGAACTTAGCTTTAATAGCTACTCTTATACGAATAATCTAGTCAAATTATTACTAACTCCAGGAACAGAGTATCAAACTTCTGGACTTATCCAATTAGCCTATAATTCAAAAACATTAAAACAGCAACAGAAAATTTTAAAAAGCCAGTTACCACCAAATTTCTGCTATTCGGTAAATAAAACACAAATGCAAGAGTTATCTGGGGTTAGCATTCAATGTGAAGCTGGTATATATTACCCGCATGGAATGTGGCTAAACCCAAGTAGTTTGATACATAAATTAGCCAATCATCCCAATATTGAAGTTATTCTAAATAATCAAGTAATTAATCTTGAACTTAACAAAACTAACAACAACAAATTTCAGTGGGAAATTGTAACTAATCAAGACGTGCTTGACAATGCCCCTAATCTAGTTTTATGTAATTCATATTTACTCAATCACTTTAAACAAACTGCAAATTTAAAACTTCATGTTACTAGAGGACAAATAAGCAAAATAAAAAACGCGTCGAATTTAAACACAATTATTTGTAGCAATGGATATGTAATCCCTAATTTAAATGATTGTTATACCATAGGCGCTACTTTTAAAAATTACCCGGCTCTTACCAGTGCTGGTGAAGATAAGCTTAATATAATTTTGGATGAACATCAAGAAAATCTTAGCCATATTTTACCTTATGTACCAGAATTATCAGCCGATATCAATCCTAACAATATTGAGGGACAAGCAAATTTACGTGCACACACACATGATTATCTGCCATTAGTTGGACCACTTGCCAACTATACTGAGTTTAAACAATGTTATAAATCATTAGCGCTAGATGCTAATTATAAAATAGAAACACAGTGCCCATATCTGCCTGGGCTGTATATAAATGCGCTATTTGGCAGCAAGGGAATGTTGACTGCTCCGATGTGTGGTGAAATAATTGCCGATTATATTGATAATACCCCATGTGCTGTTAGTGAATCATTGCGTCAAGCACTACATCCTAATCGGTTATGGATAAAAGATATCATTCGCTCCAAAATTACTTAAATATTTACTATTTACAAAGGTTGTACAGTGAAACAAATATTATTACCATTTAATTGGAAAATAATTATTTTTTTAATTATTCTAGAAGTTTTTACCGTACCATTTGTAGCTATTAGTAATTCTATAATTATCAGCAACCAGATATATTTGGGTATTATAGGATTTAGTGTAGCATTTATAGCTTTAATTATTATCTTAAAACTATTTGTCCAACTAATTAAACAATATTTATCTCATTTACTTAAGCAAAAAATAATACAAATAAATGGATTGTTGTATACTAGTCTACTTGCAGGATTTCTATTAATGCTAATGTTTTATTTGCAAAACCTAAGCTATAGCTTTACAAAAAGCGATTGTATCGTGGGATTTGTATCAGCTTTCTTTAGTGTAAGCATTAGCCTTATTATTTATAATTTTCTTGCCTCCTATTTAGGTTATGGAGTCAAAATTAAAGTTTCGGATAATAATTGCTGCTATCTTGTGGCTTTTCCCATTAAGGATATCATAGTACTAACATTATTATTTTCTCTGTATGAAACCATAGCCTCACCAATTTCTCTACTATGGCTGCCGCATTATAACCATAGGTTTTTATGGGGAATTATTGCTGGGCTTTTGTCTGGACTAGCTGGAGGAATACCATTAATACTTATTTGTCACTTCACCAAATATAAGATAACTATTTTTTTAAAACTCATAAAATAAATAACTCATCTAAACTGTGAATTCATAATTTCGATAAACTTTTTAAATATCAAGGATGCTCATAACACATTTACTTTAATCTGGTCTTTTTAGGTCTATATTTTACCTTCATGAATATCACTAATGCAGTTATTTATGTCAGCATGGATAAACTTAAATCCATGCTGGATAAGCAGTTTAGGTATAACATGTTGACCAGATAAAAGCAATTCCGCTCCCATTTGTCCAAATATAACTTTAATTAACCACCCGGGCAAATTAAACCAACATTTTTTACTATATACAGATGAAATTGTATCAATTAAGTTTTTGTAAGTTATACATTGCGGAGCTACTAGATTAACCGGACCATTAATCTGTGGCTGCTCAATTAAATAGTCGATTGCTCTGCATAAATCAATGATACTAATCCAACTAAACAACCAGTTACCTTTGCTAATGCCACTACCAACCCCGATCCTAAATGGCAGTAATATTTTACCTAAAGCTCCACCATGCCCCGACAAAACCACGCCAAAACGCATATTCACCACCCTACCAGTATATGTGTTTGCCATATTCTCCCATAGCTTAGTTACTTTTTGCGAAAAACTGTCATAATGATTGTAGTCTATATTTGAATACTCATCATAAATTCCATGAATTGGATATATTCCAACCGCACTAGCACATAGTAAATCTGGCTTTACTCTAAGTGTATTTAGGGCTTTAATTAAGATTGCAGTGGTATTTATACGACTATCTATAATTAGTTGTTTTTGCTTATTTGTCCACCTTTTATCTCCAATATTGGCGCCAGATAAATTAATTATACACTTTGCGTCAGCTAATAATTGTGGTGAATTCTCTATGTCATTCCAGCTATACGTGTCACGCGAATGATTTGCTTCTCTTGAAACTAAAATCAGTGAATACCGATCATTAAAATATTTACGCAGTTCAGTTGCAATAAATCCAGAAGCACCAGTTATAATAATTTTTGATTGCATAATGATTTCTTTTCTATAATATATAATATACTAACATTTGCGTACACTGTGCAGAAACAAGATCAACAGCACAACAAAGAGTAAGATTAAAGAACCACAAATTTAAACCACAACCTGATAAAATCATGCATTACATTAGTCATCTTAAAAACATCCATAAATTTTAACTTTGATAAAAAACGAAGCTCAACACTGAAGATCAACACTAAAAAAACAATATTATCTGGATAAATTATTACATGAAAAATCATATAAATTTTAATTTCAATGTACTTACAATCGTTTTTATAGTCAGTGTCTTAATTGGAGCAAATTATTTTAATTTTGCTTATAAGGCATTTATTCCAGCAGTTGCACTAATTTCTGGAATGATTTTAACCAGCATTCATAATGATAATTCGATTGTCTCATACACTAAAAAATGGTCTCCCCAGATATTAAGCTATTCAATTATTTTACTAGGTTTTGGCTTTAAACCAGGAAATATTTTAAAAGTTAGTATAGCCGGGTTAAGCTATACTATAATTAGCATTTGCGGAACTTTAATATTAGGACTCTTAATTGGTTGTCTCTTAAAAACACGGGGTAAGATTTCGGTTTTAATTAGTTCTGGCACAGCAATTTGTGGTGGCAGTGCAATAGCCGCAATTAGCCCTATAATCAGAGCCTCTCATGAAGATACTGCAATTGCCATGGGATCCATATTTTTGTTAAACGCCATAGGACTACTAGCCTTTCCACTTTTAGGACATTTATTGCACCTAAATCAAATCCAATTTGGAACCTTAGCTGCGCTGGCAATCCATGATACATCATCTGTAGTTGGAAGCTGCATTGCATATGGACAAGAAGCATTAATCTGGGGAACAACTATCAAATTAGTACGTGCCATATGGATAATCCCAATTAGTTTAGCAATTGCAATTATATATTCAAGAATGAAACAGGATAGCAAACCAGCCACTTATCAAAAAAGCCGCAAACCTTGGTTCATATTTTGGTTTATCTTAGCCTCATTGTTAATTGCACTAATCCCAAGCTTACAGGTTGTTGGTGAACAATTAAAACATTCAGGTGAAAGTCTATTTATGGTAGCTTTATTTTTTATTGGGTATAATGTACCGTACACCAGTATAAAATCTGTGGGTAAAAAAGTACTGCTACAGGCGGTTATACTCTGGATCAGCGTATCAATAGTAGTCATAGCTGCATTAAAACTTAACATCCTAGGTTAGAACGTTAAAGCTAGTCGTCGTTAATAACCGTCAAACTCATAATAGCATCATGTGCTTTTAACTGCATCACAATTATTGCCAATACAGGCAGCATTGGTAATGTTATACTTGCCCGAGTTAACATAGCTTTTATACACATATTGTAATATTTTTTTGGCTATTTGAGGCTTAGATGAACGTTCTATTTTTAGCGTATCAATTTTA
Organism: Pseudomonadota bacterium; assembly: GCA_030917485.1. GTDB lineage: Bacteria > Pseudomonadota > Gammaproteobacteria > Burkholderiales > UBA11063 > Aquella. The sequence continues at coordinate 10,043 of JAUPUP010000066.1, read as the reverse complement.
GAGATTATATAAACCTCATTATAATCACTATTAAAACCTATGTCTGGGTTGCTTACATCATTAGCTATAATTAGATCAACTTTTTTATTTATCAACTTGGTTTTGGCATTTATTAATAAATTTTCCGTTTCAGCCGCAAACCCAACACTAAAGGTGTTATATTCACTACCTATTTTAGCCAAAATATCTACATTAGACTCCAAAGTTAATGTGATGGATTGATTGGAGTCACGCTTTATTTTGTTTACCTGTGGATTGACTACTTTATAGTCACTGACTGCAGCACTACTGATAAATATATCATGTGCAAGCACTTGTGCCGTGACAGCATTTAGCATTTCATCTGCAGTATTGACTTGAATCACATGGTCACAGTTATACGGAATAGGTATGGATGCACCACCAGTAACCAGCGTCACCTTAGCTCCCATTTTAATCGCTTCTTCTACTAATGCATACCCCATTTTGCCAGAGCTTTTATTAGTAATAAACCTAACCGGATCTATCATTTCATGTGTTGCACCTGCAGTAATCAATATATTTAACCCAGATAAAGTTTGCTTCATGGTTAAGTTGATAAGGCTTTGCACCAGCTCCATAGGTTCTATCATACGTCCTAATCCAATATCACCACAGGCCTGAACACCATTACCCGGACCCCAAATAATGACATTTCTACTCCTCAGCTTATATATGTTATCCTGGGTTGCTGGATGCTCCCACATATGTTTATTCATAGCCGGGGCAATAACCACTGGAGCACTGCTGGCTAAGCATATTGTATTTAATAAATTATCACAAAGCCCTGCTGCAAACTTAGCAATAAAGTTAGCGCTTGCCGGTGCAACCAAGATAACATCAGCCCATCTTGCCAATTCTATATGACTCATGGCAGCTTCAGCATTATAATCAAGCAGTTGTGTATGCACACTACCACTGCCTCCTGAGACAGCCTGCAAGGTAATTGGAGTAACAAAAGACTCAGCTGATTCAGTTAAAACCATTTTAACCTCAAACCCATTGCTAACCAAGTTTCTTATTAATTCTGGCGTCTTATAGGCAGCAATGCTGCCGGTTATTCCTATTAATATTTTCTTCATAATTTCCTAACTTTAAAAGCATTATAACTGTTCTAAAAACTTTCTAAAACAATCATAAAGTGCCCAGTATAGCATATTAGATGCGACATTGTCACTCGTCTAAACATAAGGTTTTAATATTAAATCTGCGGTTATCATCACATTAAACGGATAGCCTGGTTTCACAATTAAGGTCGGCTGGACATTTAAATTTTTTTGAGTTACCATTAATCCAGTTTGTCCTAATTGCTGCCCCAAACTGCCAGACAAAGTCTGCCCAAAACTTGGATTACTAGTAGTTATGCCAAGTCCACCCGATTGTACATTAGCATTTGTGTTATTTTGACTATACTGCATACCAGCAGTAATCACCCCCATAATAAAGCTAGCACCAAAAAGCTTCCAATATTTATTATCAACTTCATCAGAAAATCCAGCATAGCCTTCTAAATCAGTACCTGGCATTCCTTTTAAACTTACTGAATTACCATTGGGATAGATTAAACGATTCCATGCCACTAAAATACGCTCTTGCCCATATATAATGTGCGAATCATAAACCCCCACCAATTTAGCCCCCTGCGGAATTAATAAATATTGACGGGTAGTGCTATTATAGATATTATCTCGTATTTGAGCGATTACTTGTCCAGGTAGGTCAGAGTTAATACCATTAATCATCGTTGCTGGAATAACGCTTCCAGCTTTTAACTCATAGGGGCTAATTGATGCTGTAATACTCGAATCAGAATAATTATGCTCATTAGATACGCTGCCTAAATCTGATAATGATACACCCACCTTAGTATCTGCTTTAGTAAAATCTGTTATTTTATCCCCAGCATAAACATTATTGTTGCTGTTACCACCATTATTACCGTCACTACTGCCATTGTTGGTACTGCTATTGTTGGTACTGCTATTATTAATATTGCCTTTGTTAATATTACTGCTAGCATTAGTATTGCTAAAAATTAAAGTTTTTGAATTAAAACTCGTATACTGATTATCAATCTGTTTTAACTTAAACTGGTCTTTAATTTGAGTTATTCGTTCTCGCAATATTTTTTCATCCTTGGCAGAACTATTTGTTGTGATAGGCGGCACCTCTGTTGTTGAGCGGTCAGCGCTTTCACTTATATGACTAGCTAAATCTGATGCTGGATATGCCGAAGTATGAATAATGGGTGCAGACGCATTGCTTAATCGCATAATTTTTTCTAATACTTGATCTGCTGTGCTATTAGTTGTATCAGAATGTATATATATCAATTTAGACTCTTTGTTTATGTATTGCTGTTCATCCTTATCATAAATACCAACTAACATAATAATAACTAATCCAATTAATAAAATTCCACCCACCAATAATATCTTCATCTTGGACAAGCCATAAGTTTTTACCGTCTTAGCAAATAAATTACCCATCACTTACTTCCGCATCATTTTCCACATCATTTACCGCCAAACAATCTAGCCCAAAAACCAGGCTTTTCTTTGCGTTTAATCGTTACAGTTTGCATCTCATCACCATAACCATTAATTAATCTTGCTTGATCAAATAACCTGTCTACAATATAAAAATGGTTATTATACCGAAAATTAACCATTTCACAACGCTTATCACTACTTGATCCACCATCTACAATCACACATAATCCGGGAAGACTACGTGAATCTGTCTCTAGCGGCATTTGTATATAAACACTTATTCCATCATCAAAAACATGGGTAGGCGTCCATGAATAATCATCCCCATCAACAATATAACTATAATTTACTCGACTTAAATCAACTATGGGCATTTTTAATTCAGGATTTGTACCAGCAATTGCACTGTCGCCTTTGCCTTCACGCAATTTAACCTTATTAGTTTCAAACTTCTGAATCATTTCACCCGGATAATAAAACCCAACCCTAGCTAAGTAATTATTCAACGCAGATTTTAATTTAAACATATAAGTGCGCTTTGAGGTAGTAACCATAAGGGTTGTATCTAACCCACCAGTACTTGGTTTTAAAACAATATGCGGCACTAAACTATCACTGCTTCCTGAATATATAATAGGAATAGATTTATCCCCTTCATTCCAGCGCAATGAATCACCAATAACTACCCCCTGAACTTCTTCACCAGCTTGTAGTTCAATATCGCATAAATTTAATGGTTGGCAAATTACTATCGGCTGATACTCACCATATGGATAACGCACAACACCATCTGCCTGTAAAATTGGTTTAGGTAATCCACCATTTTGCCATTTCAATGATTCGCTAACTGCATCATGCCCCACATCAAGAACAGAAGTATATTTTAACCGCAAACTGTCTTTTAAGCTGTCATAAATTAAACTTACCCTTCCACCGGTTTGAACCGATACAGCATCATTTATATCACTCAAACTCACTCTATCTAAATCTAAATTAACTGTTATAGCTTTTATATCCCCCAATTGTGGCAAAATAAGTAATTTGCCGTCATATTGACGAAATAATTGAGGTAAATTGGCAACATCACCGGAATAACTAAAATCAAATATTTGTTCACCAATAATTTGATTACGAATCAGTGACCGTGTAGTTTGTCTTCCATGATTGATTGTGGGGTAGGCACTCGTCATAACGGTAAGAAAGCATGCCAGTGTCGTAGCCAGTTTAAATTTGTTTATCATTAACATCTTCCACTAGATTCAAATAGGTTACAATTAACCCAACCGGATTAATTAATTGAGTTTGCAAATCAACATTATCCTGACGATTAAACGTTATCACGCTGCTATAATGACGAACTTTACCCACATCTTTTATATCCTGAAGGTTTTCCTCTTCACTCCAACCGATCACCCATGATTTGCCTCCCTCTAGGGGCTTAATTTGATTGAGCACAACAGTAATCTGCCCATCCTGTGCCCGAGTATATTGTTTTATTAACATTTGGTCAACATTTGCTCTAATTTTTGTATCAATCATTTTGTGCAGCATATCAATATTACGGCGTTTTTGCACAGTGTCTTTGGGAACTTCTCGCAACGCCATAATAAAATTGGCTAACTGATGAGCAATTATCTTATTATCTACAGCAAATGTTTTACTCGCTATGCCCAAAGTAGTCAAATTTCCCAAACCATCCTTCTCAAATACTATTATTTTATGCTTATCCTGGTTAGTTATATTCATAGCAAAAATAGATACTATAACCAATGCCATAATCGCTAGAATCGCTAGAATCCTCCATGCTGATTCATTTTCAATATGATATGCCTGAATATCATTCCAACTATCTTGCTCCAAATTACTGAGATAAATATTCTCATCTGGTTGATTCTGTTGTTGAGTATCTTTCTGTATCACCATTTCTTTAAGCTCCAAAGTTTACAATTCATTAGTGCATACCGGTTACAGTCGCATCTGACTTATACATACCTGGCTTAGCCAAGCATGGCTTAGCCACACCTGGCCTAGATAAAAATTCATTATAATCTAGCCATGCTTGCATTAATTGCTCACTTATCCCACATTCTTGAAGCCAAGAATAGCCAAACTGTTCTGGTGATTTAGAATAAATTAATTTAGCACGCTTTATATCTTGATGGCTTGTTTTAGCCACATAAGCAAAAGTTGCCTGATTATGGTTTAACTCCAAAGTAAACTTTCTATTACCCAATTCGCTAAAATAAAAATACTCCCCCCGAACCCCATGCGCAATTAGATTAATTTGTTTATCATTTAAGCCTACCGCCTTATATTGAGTATAACTATCGGTACTTAAGGCGTTTTTATTCGGTAAAAATATTTTGGTAGCACAGTTAGTTTTTAAACTACTAGCCAAATCAGGATATTTAAAGAAATCAGCTAATTCCTGCGTAGCAAATACAATTGCAACGTTAAATTTACGCACAGTTTTTATCCATTCAATAATTCGTTCTCTAAATAAGGGATGACTAAAAAATATAAAACACTCGTCAAATATAATTAGTGTTGGCTCAGCACTATCTAATTGTTTATTTATACTATGAATTAGATAGCGTATTACCGGAATAATTATCTTATCGCCCTGCTGCATTAATATACCCATCTCAAACACATTGAAATTATGTTTATTCAAATTTAAATTATTACAATTTGCATCGAAAATCTTTGCAATAAATCCTAAATTATTAGATTCAGTATCATAAATATTGCGCTGCTCTCGGCTAAAAATATCTAAAACCTGTGCAACAGCCTTATCATAATCTTGAACCAAATGACGAAAATAAGATAAAGTACGCCGTTCAACTGGAGTTTCTTTCTGCATTAATTTTAAGCCTTTTTGAATAGCTAACCGGTGTCCTTCGGTAAATTTCCCAGCCAAACCGTTTAATAAACAAAGCTCTTCGATCCAATTAACTGCAAAGTCAAAATCTAAATCCGATTCTAAATTAGCCAGTGGCTGAAAATAAATTTGATTATCTTCTGCACCAATATCAAAAAAATTACCGCGACAACTATAACAAAGAGGTAATGAACTATGATTTTTATCAAACACAAAAACTTTAGCTTTTCTATACCGAAAATGCTGGGCTATAATAAAATTTAATAAAGTAGACTTACCAGACCCAGTCGGACCTAATATTAACGTATGCCCATTATCACCCACATGAAGGGAAATCCGAATAGGGGTGCAACCAGTAGTTTGTGCATAAAATAAGGGCGGGCTGTTCTGCGCATAAAAAGAGCAAGGATTATATGCTAACCCAGACCAAATTGAAGTACTTGGCATAATATCAGCAACGTTTAAACTATGCACCAACCATTTACGCACATTAGCATAAGAGTAACCAGGCAATGTCCCGAGATATGCCTCCAATGCATGATAACGCTCTATTTGCCCTTGAAATCCCATTGCCCGGAAAATACTCCGTACTTGATTCGCCTTTTGCTCAGATAAGTTTTTATTTGTATCCATAATAATTACCGTTGCCGTATAAAACCCAAACCGTGCATTACCACTTTCATTTAAACATTTAGCCGCCTCAGCATCATTATGCTGTACTTCCGAATTTTGATTTATTCTAGTATAAGAATCAATTGCTAAAGACATTTTAACCGTATCAAACGCACCAACCCGCTTTTGATACCACAAATTAGAAATACGATCAATAATCTTATTGCCCTCATATTGATTTAACAATATAAACCTAGTATTCCAGCGATATTCAAAGTTAAGGTAGTTTAGTTTGTCTAATATTCCGGGATAAGACTCACTTGGAAACCCTGATATTGAAACTGCGTGAATAAAATTATCTCCAATCTTTGGCGCCTCACCACCAACTAAGTCTTTACTTGCTAGATAATGTTTTAAAAATACTCCGTAATGAATCGGTAATTGCAGCTTCACCAACTCACCGGTTAAACACCAATTGATATAGGATAAAATTTCATTATTTGACATCGCAACTATATGCAACTGTAAAGATAACAACTCGGTTATTTCTTGTAATTTATGTTTAAACACACGCAAATAATGAGAGAAATCATAGTTAGTTTTTGAGGTGTTACGCTGAAAAAATATACCCAACTTGCTCCCAAAATCTATCTTAGGGCGAAAAGTAAAACTAATTGCATACGTATTTTCATAGTGATCCCCCTGATTCTCGTATATGGTACGCCGCTCAACATCAATTAAATAGCTGGTAGGATCGGAAAAGTTACATCTGTCTATAGCAGTATAATCATTGGCAACGTGGCGTATTGTATCAATATGTATCATCCATCCAGAATTTAACAAACTAAATGCCCGATTTAATTGCTCTGATAAAACCGTAAGTTCTTCATCTGTCGATGTCTCCATGTCCGAACCTTTAAACCAAAATGCAGCAAGAAACGAACCATCAGTTTGTAAAATAATGCCATCATCAATCATTTTGGCGTATAGCAATAAATCCGATAAACCTAAAGCATGACCAGAAAAAGCTTTACCACTAATAAAGCGTTTTAATCTATTTAATTTAAGTTTAAATTTAAGGAAATCTTTAAAAAAATTCATCAATGCCCTCAGTTAATACCTACCAAATTAATACATACCAAATAGTTAGTCAAAAAACGAATATGATTTATCTGGCTTACCCGGATAAAACTCATTAGCTGGATAAAAATCTTGATAAAACTGCAAATAACGCATTAGACATCTAAAAAACTGCGGATCATGTTCATTCACCCGGCGAATCAACATAATGCTAACCAAGTAATAAAACAATACCAGTATAAACACTAATATAGTTTGATATGCCATAATCAAAACACCACCAACAGTTACCACTATAGTAAAAGGTAGTCTTTCACACCCCACAAATAACACTGGTTTGGATAAAGATTTATGAATAATATTTTTTCTTAACATACGGAATACTCTTGGTCTTTCAATCCTAGACTTTGTCATTATTATAGCTTACAATATTTTGTAATCCATTCCTCATATACTTACTTGTACATGCCCTCGTATCTTGTAATTCATTTCAAAAAGCAAATCCCCATGTTTCAAAAAGCAAATCCCCATGTTATTTTCGTACCAAAATAACTATAAGCCGAAACTAATAATCCAATTACAATTAAAATCTTGCAAATAGCCTTTGCTAATGCTCCTTCAAGCCTACCACTACCTAAAGCCAATGCAGCCCCCACCACAGTCAAAATACCCCCCCATTTTGCCGCAACTTTTAAAATATTTTGACCATCTAAGACCATCTGATCAATATCGCTGATACCAGTAATATCTGCTGCAGTTGCTATGCTAGAATATATAATTAACAATATAAACCAATACATTTGAGGATTAATAATAAATTTATTAGACATAACCATAATCAAATTCCTTGAAAAATATGTAATAAATATCAATAGTTATCAATAACTATCCGCTATTCTAATCTAGATATTAGGAATAATTTTGCGCAAAATGCACTAATATTTATTTTTGCACTTATTTTTATAAACGGTAGGGAATGTTAATCATGAACTGCGACAAGAATAAATATCTTAACGAATTAAAAGACTGGCATGAAATGTAAACCAACCCCTGACTAAAGTCAGAGGCTTTATGGTGCAGTAGCTAAATTGCCACAACCTACATTAGGCTTGTTTACAGAAGCCATCGGCAATATGTTACCACTGCCGATCCAGGCAAGGTTTTGACTAGCATTATAGTCAGCATGCGCCTGGAAACCACACTTACATTTGAATATATGTTTTTTGCGAGAACCTAATTCATGACAATTGGAACAAGTTTGACTAGAATATGCAGGGTCTACATACTGGACAGTGATTCCATATGCAGTTGCTTTATATTCTACAAAATACTGCAATTGTCTAAACGACCAGCGATGCAGTCTGCTACGCACTCGTTTACCTGCTTTAATATTAGCACGGATATGGGTAAGATTTTCCATCACCAGCTTATCTGCATTAACGTTAATAGCGTTCTCTACAATATTTTTACTAACTACATGATTAGTGTGTTTGACAAATCGTTGTTCCCGACCAGAGATTTTTTTGAGCAACTGTTTTGCGCTCTTCGAACCGTTGGATTGCAAACGACAACGCAATGCCAAGTATTTATCACGCCTATGTTTCAATTTACCACCACCATAGATAGTATTAGTACTTATAGCAGCGATATTATTTTCACCAACATCGACTCCGAGAATAATATTGGATTTTATGTTAGTTTTAATTTCAGGAATTTCTATTACCAGGTTAAAAAACCAAGTGTTCTTACGATAGATAAGCTCTGCTTCTTTAGCTATTCCAGAATTAAGCAAATTGATTTGATGCCTGCCCAATAACATGTTAACCAGTATCCGTTTGTCCAATGTGTACAGCTCTATCACATACAACAAAGATTATGTAATTATTTTAACCAAAGGAATTATAAGGCTTATAACGCAATTCCTCCCCAGAATGAATTCTGGGGAGGAATTGCGAAGGATTTATGAAAATATTTTAAAGCGATGGGTGCATAGGTAATTTATATGTTTGAGTATACAACCACTATGGTTAAAAACTGTTGAGAAAATTAACCATAGGTTTTAATAACTATGGCTATCAATTTTATTTATTGGAAGGACTGTAACCTTATTAGATATCTGGTAAATTCTGTCACCAGGATAGATAATGGTTAGATGCTCTAAATTAAGCTCTTGCAAGATATTCTTCATAACCGAAGTGATTTTGGGCGCTTCTGTCAGCTTAAATTCAAAACCGTATTTTTTGCCATTTTTTATTATTAATAAATCCAGTTCGGCCTGATTATGTGATCGCCAAAAGTAACAAGACTCTTGTGGTACTCTACTATGCTTAATTACCTCTTCTATGGCAAACCCTTCAAATGAAAACCCAGCTTTAGGATGTTTAAAAATATCAATATACTGGTTAATTCCTAAAGCATAATGTAACAGCCCGCTATCTCGATAATAAACTTTTGGACTTTTAACTTGTCTTTTCTGTAAATTTTCATGCCATGGCTTGAGTATGCGCAACATAAAACTGCCAGATAAATATGAAATATAAAGCTTAATGGTAGGCTGACTGACCCCCAAAGACGCTGCCAATTCAGAATAATTCATAATCTGCCCATGATAATGAGCTAACATAAACCATAATTTTTGTAATACATCAGTTTGAAAAACAAACCCAAAAGATGCTAAATCTTGTTCAATATAGGTGCGCATATAGCCTTCACGCCATAGCATACTATCTTCATTAGCTAATAAATAACTACGTGGATACCCGCCTTTTAACCAAAGATCACGCCAATTATCTATTTCATTAATAGCAAATGGGGTTATCTCAATAAAAGTAATTCTGCCAGCAAGGCTTTCAGATGATTGGTTAATTAACTCACGTGAAGCGCTACCTAAAATTAAAAATCTCTGGTCTAATTCCTCATCATTCAGATAACGAAGATATGGAAATAAATCTGGCCTACGT
>JAUPUP010000065.1 GCA_030917485.1 Pseudomonadota bacterium | reverse complement strand
CTATCCACGCCGCAAGCAACGTGGTTTTACGGAAAATTTTCACTTCGTGAACGTCCGCTGCCGTATTAGTGCATCGCTATCCATCACGGGGGCAAGCCCCTGAGATTTTCGCTATGCGGTTAAAAAGTATTTGATTATAAAAAGAATTATATGGTGATTTGTCATACCTGAGCAACAGATGAAGACATGTATACCAAATAGAGCATTTGCAGACATAAAAGACAACAAAAGAACAAAACAATCTTGGTAATTTTTACTTATTATTACCGCTGCACGGGTTATAACCATGCAGCAGTAATAATAACTTATGATGAATAATCAGCTTATTTGATTACTAAAACTTAATTAAATTAACTACATTCTTAACACCGTCAATTTGTCTAATTCCAGTAATAGCACCTTTTATCTGGTGTTTTTTACCAGCGTTAGCGCCCAGTAGATACACCACACCAGCGCATGTAACCACTTTAATATTATTGGTATTAACCCCTTTTTGGGCTATAAGTCTAGTTTTAGCAGCAGAAGTTATGTACCCATCCTTAGAAATCTCTCCAACCGTTTCTTTCTTACCTACAGTCAGATAATTCGATACTTTTTTAACTCCATGAGTATTAATCACTGCGGTTGTTGCCTTATCATAGTCATCTTCACTAGAAACCTGTCCAGCTAATAAAACATTGGCCGCATAACTAGCCACAGTAAAACTTCCATTAGGTACTTGAGCATCTAATACAGAGTTTACCTTATGCTCTAAGGTTTGATCAGATACAACTGTACCAAACCCACGCTCATCAGTCCCGGTAGCAGCCGCCGTGCCAGCTCCAGCCCCAATTACGGTTGCAGCACAACCACTAATCAAGAATGCTGCTATAATCCATACTATATAGAATAATTTACGCATATCATACACCCTTTATTTCAAGTTAATATACCACACAATTTTGTATCGCACAAGTTTGCCATTTCGACTGATAATTATAGCATAGAAGATGCTAGCCTCTTACTAAATTTATCCACTTATATTTTTGACGCCATTACAATTATAAAAAGCCCCTAATCCTGGATAAACGGCGCTTTTACCCAACTCTTCTTCAATTCGTAGTAATTGATTATATTTACAAATTCTATCTGACCTAGATAAAGAGCCAGTCTTAATCTGACCACAATTTAACCCTACCGCCAAGTCAGCAATTACCGTATTTTCAGTCTCGCCTGAGCGATGCGACATTACTGTAGTATAACCAGCCGTTTTTGCCATCTCAACCGCTGCAATAGTCTCAGTTAAGGTACCAATTTGATTAATTTTCACCAATAAAGAATTGGCAATGCCTTTTTTGATTCCAGCTTCTAATAATTTAACATTGGTTACAAAATTATCGTCACCAACCAACTGTAATTTACCGCCTAAATTCTTAGTTAGATGAATCCAACCGGCCTCATCCTGCTCCGCCATTCCATCTTCAATCGAAATAATTGGATATTGATTAGCTAAATTGGCTAAATAATCGGTAAACTGCTCGCTAGTTAAGTGTAATTCCTCTGCAGCTAAATGATACAGTCCATCCTTGTAAAATTCGGATGCAGCACAATCAAGCCCGAGCATAATATCTTTACCCGCAACATAACCAGCCTTATCCACCGCCTCTAAGATTAATTTAATTGCTTCTTCATTAGAATTCAGACTGGGAGCAAAACCGCCCTCATCCCCCACCGAAGTTGAAAAATTGCGACTACCACAGATTGACTTCAATGCATGAAAAATTTCAGCACCATAACGCAAAGCTTCTTTAAAAGTAGGCGCTCCTACCGGAATAATCATAAATTCCTGAATATCTAGATTATTGTTCGCATGTGCTCCGCCATTAATTACGTTCATTAACGGCACCGGCAGCATTTTACGCCCTAAGCCGCCCACATAACGATATAAAGGGATACATAGCTCACTGCTTGCAGCCTGCGCTAGCGCAACCGATACTGCAAGCATCGCATTTGCACCCAACTTGGCTTTATTGGCAGTTCCATCTAATTCTATCATTATTGAATCAATTGCAGTCTGATCAAACCCATCTAGCCCTACTAAATGTTTTTTAATAATTGTATTTACATTATTAACGGCTTTTAATACACCTTTACCATTATAACGTTTTTTATCCCCATCACGAAGTTCCAACGCTTCCCGTGTACCAGTCGATGCCCCAGATGGTACTATCGCCCGCCCTAAAAAACCAGAATCAAGAAATACCTCAACCTCAACCGTCGGAAAACCTCTTGAATCAAGCACTTCGCGCGCATGAATCATTTCAATTTTTGTCATATTTTAAACCCTTCCAATCTTTTCTTCAAATCTTTTAAATTCTTCAAGTCATTTTAATTTATCTATTTAGTTTAATTTATCTATTCAATAGATTCATCCGTTTAGTAGATTCATCTATTGAGTTTATCTATTTAACTTATATGCTTATCTATTCAACAATAATAATCTTTCCTATCTTCATAATTTCTTAACTAACTTATCAATAGCAATAAGTTCAGTTAAAAACGCCTCAATATTGTAGATAGGAAATGAATTTGGCCCGTCTGACAGGGCTATATCTGGGTTTGGGTGCGTCTCTATAAATAGACCGCTAATTCCTACTGCAACCGCCGCCCGGGCTAATACTGGAATAAATTCGCGCTGCCCACCAGAACTATTCCCTTGCCCACCTGGCAATTGCACCGAATGTGTCGCATCAAATACTACAGGACAGTTTGTCTCACGCATAATAACTAAACTACGCATATCTGAAACCAAATTATTATAGCCAAAGCTAACCCCGCGTTCACATACCATGATTAAGCCGTGCCCTTCAACGCTCAAAGCTTTACTAGCAACATTTTGCATATCTGCTGGAGCTAAAAACTGCCCTTTTTTTATATTAATTACTGCACCAGTTTTAGCCACTGCTTTAATAAAATTAGTCTGCCGACATAAAAAAGCCGGAGTTTGTAAAATATCTGCCACAGATGCTACCTGATCAATTTCATCTAGTTCATGAACATCAGTTAAAACCCGCAATCCAAGCTGACGCTTCACTTCGGACAATATACGCAAACCCTCATCAATCCCCAACCCTCTAAAAGTTGAATCAGAGCTGCGGTTTGCCTTGTCATAGCTTGATTTATAGATAAACTTCATCCCCAACCGGCTGGTTACTTCTTGTAAATAGCCAGCAGTATCAATTGCCAACTGCTCAGACTCAATTACACAGGGCCCCGCTATTAAAAAAAGCTGATGATTAAGCCCTATTTCAGAATCGAAAAGCTTCCAATTTGTTTGCATTTTGATTTCCTTAATTTATTTTATTTGGTTACTCATTTTATTTGCTTGCTTATTATTTCAGTTTAGCGGTTCGATTAGCCAATGCCGCACTAATAAACGCAGTAAATAATGGATGTCCCGCTTTTGGAGTAGAAGTTAATTCAGGATGGAACTGACACGCAAAAAACCATGGATGATTTATAAGCTCAACAATTTCAGCTAATTGTTCATCACCCACAGATCTACCGCTTAGTACTAAATCTTTACCCAGAACCTGGCCAATTAGTTGATTATTAATTTCATAACGATGCCGATGACGTTCAAAAATCCTAGTTGCATGATAAACCTTAGCCGCTAAAGAATCAGGAATAATAGTACATTCCTGAGCTCCCAACCGCATAGTCCCGCCCATATCCGAATTCATATCTCTTGTTTCTATTTTACCGCTTCTATCTTTCCACTCAGTAATCATAGCCACTACCGGATACGGCGTATTTATATCAAATTCAGTTGAATTGGCATTATTTAAACCAACTACATTCCGGGCATATTCTATAACTGCTAACTGCATACCCAAACAAATACCTAAATATGGAATTTTATTTTCGCGCGCAATTTGTATTGCCTTAATCATGCCCTCAACCCCGCGCTTACCAAAGCCGCCCGGTACTAAAATTGCGTCCATTTCATATAGTTCATGTAGTTTACTAGAATCGTCTTTTTCAATATCTTCAGCGTTAATGTAATGAATATTTACTTTAGTCTTAGTATGCGTACCCGCATGGATTATTGCCTCATTAAGTGACTTATACGATTCAGTTAAATCAGTGTATTTACCAACAAAAGCAATATCTGCTACATATTCTGGATGCTCTAAATTATATACAATTTTATCCCAAATTTCTAAATTAGCAGCTTTAGGATTAATCTGTAAGTACTCGCAAATAATATTATCAATATGTTGATCATGCAGCATACGTGGAACTTGATAAATACTCCGCATATCATAGCACGCAATTACTGCCCGATTCTCTACATTACAAAATAAAGATATCTTTTGCTTTTCTGCCTCAGGCAGTTCTCGGCTAATTCGGCATAGCACAATATCTGCCTGTATCCCAATTTCTCGGAGCTCTTTAACTGAATGTTGAGTTGGCTTAGTTTTAATCTCACCGCTGCAACTTAAATAGGGTACTAAAGTTAAATGAATATAGCAGGTATTCGCTCGCCCTTTTTCCTGACGGATTTGCCGAATTGCCTCTAAAAAGGGTAAAGATTCAATATCTCCAACGGTACCGCCAATCTCAACCAGAGCAACATCAAAACCACTTGCTGCGGCAAAAATTTTAGATTTTATCTCATCGGTAATGTGCGGAATAACCTGTACCGTATTGCCCAAATACTCGCCACGGCGCTCTTTTTTAATTACTGCCTCATAAATTTGCCCGGTAGTAAAATTATTTTTTTTATGCATTTTAGTATCAATATACCGTTCATAGTGCCCTAAATCTAGATCAGTTTCAGCTCCATCTTCAGTAACAAATACTTCTCCATGTTGAAAAGGGCTCATAGTACCCGGATCAACATTGATATACGGATCCAGTTTAAGCATGGTAACTTTTAATCCACGCGACTCTAAAATTGCCGCTACTGATGCAGCAGCAATGCCTTTTCCTAACGACGATACAACACCGCCAGTAATAAATATAAATTTAGTCATTGTTATGTTTTTTCTATATCTTGCTTAAGCTCGTTCTACATACTCACCAGTATCAGTATTTACCTTGATTTTTTCACCTTTTTCGATAAATGGCGGCACTTGTATTTGTAACCCAGTCTCTAATATTGCTGGTTTAAATGACGTAGTAACCGTTGAACCCTTAATGTTTGGATCTGTTTCAACCACTTGTAAAATCACTGATTGTGGCAATTGAATCCCAATAGGCCTTTCATTATGAAAATTAATCTGTACTGTTGTATTGGGTAGTAGATATCCAGTCTGACCTTCTAAAAACTCTTCCGATAAATTATGCTGTTCAAAGGTATTATTATCCATAAACACATAGTTTTGTCCATCGTGATATGAATAATTCATCTCAATACTTTCAACGAAAGCTTTCTCTACTTTCTCGTCAGTCACAAAGCGTTGATTAACTTTGGTACCACGCTCAATATCTTTCATTTCAACCTGCATATATGCGCCACCACGTCCGCCAACATGCACATGGTAACATTTCATAACCCGCCATAAATGCTTTTCCCATTCCAGCAAATGCCCAACACGTATTTCTGTGGCTAACATTTTTGCCATATTATTTTCCTTTTATATATATACTCATCTAACTTGAAAGCTGGAATTTTTTGATACTCGAAGTATTTCGATTCTGGACAAGGAATATCGCAATAAAAAGCAACAGGGACGAGTCCCACCGTGTACACACAAGTACACGTGGAGCGCTTTATAAGTTATGACACAGTCCAGGATTGAAATACAAAGAGTATATCCAAACAGCAGTAATTATAACACTAATAGCGCCTCATAAACCAAGCTAATTATTTTAGTATACTGCCCAGTTGCATAACTATCACCTTCAAATATTCCATCTATACACGGGGAATGTTTTTTATTGGTCAACAAAATAATTGCCAGATTATATTTAGGATCAATCACCGTAACTGTACCAATCCAGCCAGTATGCCCCACAGCTGATTCGCTAGCATACGGGCTAAACCAAGCTAAAGTTCTAGCCTGCAGTTTGCCCGCCCTTCTCCAACCAAGTCCATACGAATTATCCAAAGGGTTGGGCGCTGTAAACTGAGATGCTACCTCTTCATCCCAAAAGCGTAAGCCCGCATATTCTCCCTTATTTAACATAATTTGGCTAAGCACCGCCATATCGCTTAAATTAGAAAATAATCCCGCATGACCAGCTACACCGCCCATAGAATAAAAAGCCTTTTCATCATGCACCTCGCCCTGAATTACACCAGTTCTCACCTGGGGAAAAGACACCGTAAACCCACGTGTATTGCCATTAATTTCTGTAGCAGCAAAATCATCTTTGATAAAACCACGCTGCAATAAATTATAACCAGTATGCTTTAATCCAAGCGGTTTATAAAATATATCCGCCACGTATTGGTCTAGTGATTGCTGCGTCACCCGCTCTATTATCATCCCCAATAATATAAAATCCACATCACTATAAACTGGAGCCGCACCTAAAGGACTTTCAAAAGAAAGCGTGGTATTAATTAAATATTCGGTGTTATCTCGATTTTGCGAATATAAATCTGGTGAAATTACAGAGGGATTATAAAATTGTGGATCTGGAGCATATCCAGCCTGGTGATTGAGTAAATCAATTACCTTTCTGTCTGAGCGACACTGTCCACCCGCAGCATAACCCGTATACTGAGGTATGTAAGCGTGTATCGGCTGGTGTAAGTCAATTTTATGTTGGAATACTAGGTGCATAAAAGCATAATTAGTGGCATACATTTTTGAGTTAGAGGCTAAATCAAATATAGTATCGACATCCATCGGGTCAAAACCACTCAACAGCTTGCCATTATCATCATATTTACGTTTATATCCGTAAACTGACTGTTTAATGATTTTACTATCCTTAACAATTATTATTCCAGCGCCAGGAAACCCCTGCTGCACATCAGAATTAATTTGCTCATCCACCAAAGCCAATTTATTCGGATTAAAACCTGCTTCCTGAGGACTGGCATAACTAAGGGTAGGATATAGCATTGGATTGACCTGTAAGCACACTGATTCTTTGAGTTACTATTGCCTGCGGAGAATTTATTCGAGACAAAACATCATGTTTATTGTCATTAATTAATTCAATTTTTTTTAAATAGCTAATTAGCTCCTCCTTTAAACCAAGTTGAACGACAAATTTATCTGCCGCATATTCATATCGTTTAGATACCGCCATAATAATTTCAGTTAAGACATGTTTTGCCAACCAGTATGATAGTACAATCGGCAGTAAAGGGCATAAAACCACTATATAAACCAACCAGACCAGCGCACTATATTTTCCGGCTATTTTACTTGCCAAGATAGGAATAATTTTACCTATACGACTTAGCCACATTAACGGATAAACAGGTAAATTACTGAAAGCTATTGCAGTTAAAACCAGTCCCTTTTTATTATGTAAATACCATACTTTATGGGCTAACACAGCTTCTAACTCGCTATCATCACAGCTATCCAACAAGCCTCCACTAAGAATAATAGTATTTCTGCCATGTGCAGCAGCTTCAATTAATTTTTTGCCGCTAATTAGTAAGCAGAGCTTTTTAGGCAATACTAACTGCGCTTTATTACCCACCTGTGTAATCAGAGACATGATCCGATAATATTCTTGTTCTGTTGGCAGCCGCCCATTTATAAATAACCGTAGAATCCAACCACCACATCCAGTCGCGCCAATTAAAGCAAAAACAGCAGCTACAACATAACCAGAAACATAAACTATGGTAGTTAATTTATATCCAGCTTGTAAGCAAAAAATATAAACTAATACATAAGCAAATAGATAAACTCCCCCCAGCAGAAAACCTACAACCACAATATTCATCATTACTAATAGCATAATTTACCCCGCTGATTTAATATACAAATTACTTAACGGTCTAATTTTAACTTTAATCGGCTGAGCGCTCCTTGCCCAACTACCATCAGTTGCCGAAGTCACTGCCTTACGATAAATTACTGCCTCCCCTGTTTGCAAATCTTTTAGCACTTGCGGGGATATCTTCAGTTGTTCAACTGGTTTAAATGTTTTTGAATTAATTTCATTATCTTGAAGTGGACTGGTTTGGTAGACAACTTCATAAGTTTTTTGTGTGCCAATAACCTTGGCCAATAATTCAGCATCATCAACATGATTAATTCGCTGTACAATAAAAGTGTTGCAACACGCAATAAGCTCTTCGGCAATCCTACGTGTATCAGAACTCTTTAATTTAACGGTTGCAATACTCTGTGTGCCAACTATCGCATGCATACCCTTACTCCGCTGTAATGAAATAGTTTCTGCTAAATTCTCGCTGGCATAACTGGCAAATTCATCAAAAATGCATAACCCTTTGGTAAACTTACTAAACTCAGAAAAACTGCTATTTATATCGCTAATTACCATTTTGGCTACTTTACGGGTATCTTCCGGATAGGTGCTTGCATCAAACAGAAACAGCACTATTTCATTATTTAAGATACTTTCCCGAATTTTAATCACATTTTTTATGCTATGCTCTTCAGTAGTATTTAACAAATATCCATAGTCAGAGTAAATAAATAATTCAAGTAATTTAACCACATCATTAACTTTAGTATCTATACCGCCATTCTGTAGTTGAGTGAGTTTCATTGCAATTAATGGATCAACTTTTTGTGCCAGGTCTAATAATTTATTTGGCTGTTCCAGCAGCGCCAAAATAACCCTTAAATCTACCTGCTTACCAAAACGATAAATTATATTTGCCACAAAATTAATATAATTTTGCTCACCCAACGAGAAATGCTCCTGCCCCCTACTCTGAGCTTGAGTAAATAATGACATAATGCGGTTTTTCCATTCAGTTGCAGTACCGCTGCTAAATGGGTTATAACCAGCCAATTCAGGTATATCAACTCCCGGACGCAGCATAAACACTTTAAATACTCGGTTATATTGTTTAGCAATTGCACTCAATTTATCAACTAAATCAAAAGAACCTTTACCATCTAAATAAATTACCGGGAGATTGCGTCGTGCCATACTCTCCACAAAATGCAGCATGGTGGTGGTTTTGCCCGAGCCGGTAGTACCTACCAGCAAACAATGCTGATTAAGTTCATTATCATTAATTATTATCGGCGATTGCCTATTACTGCTATCAGTCAAGAGAGTTTGTTCCTTTAAGTCATCTTTACTTATTTCATGAGCAGTTGACTCAAGCAAGATACTGCTTTTTTTATTTAATAGATTAAAAATTCTAATCATAAGCGGAATTACCAGTATCAATATGAGCTCACCAGAAAAGAATGTTGAAGAAAAACTAGCTAATTGATAGTTCATTAAGGGGAAAAAACCATATTGGGTATAGTAGTTAATCAATAATTTCGGCTGCTGCAGATAATTATTCCAATTAAAATTTAGTACGCCAACAACTAAAATACCTGCCAACAATAACATATCTATTCGCAACGGCTTAACTAATAAATTAGTCATACCGCAATAAGCAATACTTAATAGTCCAATCGGCATGCTGTATATGGTTATTAGTATATTAAGCACAAAAATTAGTAGTCCCATAATTCATTAACCCAATAATTGATAGTCCATAATCTATCATACAACAAATAATATTACAATCAAATACGCGCATGGTTTACGAGTTTTCAGCACCTAATATATCATGATTTGTCTAATTAGCATGATTTTAGCAAAAAATACCATCAATCCTTACAATTTAAGTACAAAAATATAAAATTAATAGTGAGCGACAGTTTTAATAGTGAACAGCAATTTATGTTAATATTTAGCCTAGAAATAAATCAGTTAGTTATTCAGCTCTTAAATTAGGTAATGCTATTGAGCGATATTTATTATCCGCATTTTTTCTAGTAAATTAACCTACCAACTATCAGTATTTATAGATCATTAGCTTAAATAATCATCTAGATTAAACATACCAACCACGTTATAGCTGGGTGTCTGCGTCACTGCCCGTGCTCCGAACACCTCCCCACATTTAACTTCACCATTACCGGAGTTGTCATTCTGCTCAACACTAACACTACCAGACATAGACAAATACGGTGAAAAAATCTCCTGTGCCTGTGTAACATCATCTTTAAATAAAAACCCCCTAAATTTGGGACTAACTCTAGCAAGCTTAAATACTCGATTGACAATAGCTGCCGATTTCGCATAATAATGAACTTGCTGAATGTCTGGCGTTAAGATATATGTATTAATTATTTCCCGTAGTCTAGTTTCGGTTTTAGCAGTTAATTCTAATTCAATTGCAATATTATCATCAATCAACAAATCAGGAACTTTGGCAACTCCAACCCCTACAAGCCCCTGTTCTCGTTTTATTTCTCTATCTGTCTGAATAATAGAATCTGGATGCTTGCCCTTTAGACACAAAAATAAATCCAACAATATTAAATCATGGTTTAGTGTATTTAATATTAATTTTTGGGCTGGCTTAATCGCATAAGGTTTAGCGCCAGTTTTGGTGAGCAAGATAAAATAATCCTGCCCTTGCAGATAAGATAGCTTTATAACTAATTCTTTTTTAGCAAGACGCGCAATGCATTTACGAGCAACTTTTTGATCATTATCCTCAATGCCGTGTAACTCAAACAGTTTAACTATGTGCCGTTCCTGACAATAGCCAACTTTGCTTAAAAAATCTAAAATAAGCACATCATTTTGGAGTAGATTATTTTGGCTATCCATTGCGGATTACCTTCATTAATAATGCAGTTAATAATAATTGTAAACCATTCTTGGTACTCATCATTATAAACCATTTATCCCATATTACATATAAAATTAATTCAATTGAGTAAATTGTAGTATAATAACATTAATTAATGTTTAGTAATTATTATGCTTTAATTTTAATGATAATCATACTATAAAAAACACCATAAAGAAAAAAGGAATATATCATACTATGAGCACATTGACAATGAATCATTTTGATAGCTTGGAATTTGTAAAAAAATCCAAAGAATTAGGCGCAAATGAACAATTAGCAGAATATCAGGCGCGTAGCATTGAAAATGCAATTAATATCGCAGTGAATACCACACGCATAGATATGAAAAATAAAGAATTAGCGACTAAAATGGATATTAAAGAAGTTGAATTAAGTATTAAAGAAGTTGAACTAAGGCTTAGTGCTGAAATTCACAAATCTAAAATTGAGACTATTGTTTGGGTCGGAGGAATTTTAGTTACTTTATTAGTCGCAAGCGGAATTATTCAGCATTTTCTAAAATTCTAAAATAATTAATTTTCTTATAACAACCTGGTTATCTGTTCATTGGAAGTTTAATATAACTGCTCTGTCCACATTCGCTATACAAAAACTCTTAATTATACTCTTCGTTTTTGAATATATATTCTTGACTTTCACTCGATATTTTTGGTACAATTCACAAGTTTAAGTTTGGAATTGTACAAAATGTTTTTCTGGCGTGAAATTATAAATGAATTATTGGAATCTGCCAAGTCTTACCCGGTAGTTACTTTAGTTGGACCAAGACAATCAGGTAAAACCACCTTGGTTAAAAATATCTTTCCGGACAAGCCATATGTAAATTTAGAAGCTCCTGATATTCGTGAATTTGCGACTAGTGATGCGCGTGGATTTTTGAGTCAATATCCTAATGGCGCAATTTTAGATGAGATACAACGTATACCGCAGTTACTTTCATATATTCAAGTAGACGTTGACCAACAAAAACATTTTGGTAAATTCATATTAACTGGAAGCCACCAGTTAAATTTGCATCAGGTAATAAGCCAATCATTAGCAGGTAGAACCTCGATACTTCATCTTTTACCAACTTCAATTAATGAATTAGCCACTGCAAATATAAATTTGTCAATCGACAATTACTTACTTAACGGATTTTTCCCACGAATTTATGCAGATAAACTAAATCCCACTAAGGCTTACAAAAACTACCTATTAAATAGTTATTCACTATCTATTGGAACAACATACTGGAACATCGTAACAACCCTTTTTACTCCACCTACGCTAGCTGCAGCAGTAGCAATTTGTTTAGCCTGCTCTTGGGTTACTACCCCGCTTAAATACACCACATCATTAGTGGTAACCACTTTAACGCTGTTGCTATCAATACCAGAAAGTTTTAAAATCTTAGCACGCACTTGGGTTGTGGTATATGAATCAGCAGTTGCTGATGTAAAAGATTGAGGGAGTCTTATTTCCAAATAGTCGTATATTTGTTTTACTCCAGGCGTTGACTTAGCTGCAAACTCAGCACTTTCTTTTACATTAGTGTTGGGTATTTGCCCAGTTAATAAAACAGCCCCATTATAAGAGTGTACATATATATTCGAGTCTGGGTAATCTGTATATTTGAGCTTCAACTTAGTTTCAATAGTATTATCATCAACTACCGCCCCTGATGTTCTAGGATCAGTTGCAACAACTGCTGTAGTACCAGCTCCTGCGGCAACAGCGCCAACAATGGCTGCAGCACAGCCACCCAAACATAAGGAGAATAAAAACCCCGCTAATAACCTACTAATCCCACTAATTTTCTTAATTTGCACTTGCATTTTTTTTAAACCAACCATCCGTATTAACAACTTTAATTTGCCCGCCAATAATTACTTAAATTTACGCGGGGTAATTATATCTTCTGTATTATCTGGATCACGACTATTTGAGTATAAAAATGTACCATCATTTTTAACAAAAATATTTAACTCGTAATTATCTTGTCCGTCTCTCGTATTGTCGCGTAATTTACCAGTACTTGTTTCTACTGCATCTTGAGCAATTACATATGGTTTAGAAAATCCAGAATTAGCAATACCCACCCAACGAGTATACGGCTTAGCGCCAGTATCTTTACCTAAAGTAAATGTTATATAATCATTCGAAAATAGTGTCTCATCAGTAATTTTTCTAAAACATTTTGTTGCACCTGGAGCAACTTCGCCAGCGCCAACCAGGTCACCCCGATTTTTCCACTTACGGCTAACACCATCATTAATATAAGCCACGGGAGTACTAGATAAATTATGATAACACACGGTAAATTTATGCTCAGCCCAAGATGAGGCAGCAGACACTATTGCTATAACAAAAAACAACTTCTTCATACTAAATTAATCCTTTTTATATCTGTTACACCCCACCTAAGAACTTGTTTAGCATCTAAACAGACTCTTAGAACAGATTTTACCATTATTGAAATAAAATTAGCTAAAAATATTACCCAGCAAATCACCATGACCAATTACATAGTCACGCACCAACTGCCTATTTTTACCAGCAGCCTGTAATTGCAAAATAAGCAAAATAGTACCGCTACCACATACAACAAATATACCTTCTTCACCCATCTTGATAACAGTACCAGCAATGACCCCATTAACAGCCGCAGATAACGCAGCATCAGTATCAACAACTTTAGCCTGCCATATCTTAACTAAATTATCATCTAAATAAGTGAAACATCCGGGAATCGGATTAAACCCGCGAATATGTCGCTCAATTACTACCGCTTCATTGCTCCAGTCAATTTTAGCCTCACTTTTTTCAATTTTATGCGCATAGCTAATTCCAATATCGCTTTGCGGCTGAGGCACTATCTGTTCAAATTGATTTAAATAATCCACAATCAACCGTGAACCTACAATCGCCAATTTATCATGTAATGTACCCGCAGTATCATCAGCTTCAATATTAACTTTTTCTTGTAACAAAACATCACCAGTATCTAAACCAGCATCCATCTGCATAATGGTTACTCCACTGTGCCTATCTCCAGCTAAGATACTTCTAGCAATAGGTGCAGCACCACGATGTCGTGGCAGCAATGACACATGAATATTCACACAGCCTAACCGCGGAATAGTTAATAACTCAAGCGGCAATATTAAACCGTAGGCAACCACTATAATTATATCAGGATTTAATGCTCTTATCACATCAAGGGACTGCTGCGCATCATGTTTAAATGATACTGGCTGCAATACATTATCAATGCCGCGCGCCAAAGCTAACTGCTTAACCGGTGAACCGCTGACTTTATTACCACGCCCACGCGGACGATCTGGCTGAGTTAAAACCAAACTAACATTAAAACCGCTATTTAATAGATGCTCTAAAACTATTTTTGCAATCTCTGGAGTACCCGCAAATGCAATTTTTAATGGCTTGGATATAGGATTAGATATAATATTTGTTGACATAGACAACCCGTTAAAACCCTAAATAACTCTCAATAAATCTAAATATTTCTTAATCATCACAAACTTACAAACTGATTGTCATGATTATATCTGATTAGATCTGATTAGGTCTGGTTAGATTTGCTAGCAATTTCTTTTAATAAGTTTGCCATCTCAATTGCACTAACCGCAGCATCATAGCCTTTATTACCAGATTTAGTACCCGCACGCTCAATAGCCTGCTCAATATTTTCAGTAGTTACAATCCCAAAAATAACCGGCACTTCATGGGTTAAAGATACAGATGAAATGCCTTTTGCTGTTTCATTACATACATAGTCATAATGCGAGGTTGCACCACGAATAACCGCACCCAAAGCAATAATTGCGTTATATTTTTTAGTATGAGCTAATTTCTTAGCAATCAACGGTATTTCATAAGCGCCAGGCACCCAAATAACATCAATACCTGTTTCATCTACCCCGTGTCGCTTTAATCCATCCATACAACCGCACAAAAGCTTTTCGGTAATAAAACCATTAAACCGACTTACAATTACCGCTATTTTTAATCCATTGCCAATTAATTGCCCTTCAATTAGCATAATCTTACTCCTTCTATAAAATTTTTCTACAAAGTCATTATATACTCTTTGTCTCTTGAGAAACCCACTTAAAAATACTTAAAAAACTAAATATACTCAAGCTGTTTCTTTACTCTATAACTCGCAAAACTAGTCACAGGCTTTCAATAAAGTCATCATTTTCTGCAAAATGATCACCTTCTAAATCATCACCTTTTCTACAATATAAAAACTTTTACAATAAATGACCAAATTTTTTGACTTTGGTAGCTAAATATCTCTGATTTTCTGGGTGCGCAGTGGTTTTCAAACCGATTCGCTCCACCACCTGAATATTTGCTTCAGTCAATTCCTTAATTTTAGTAGGATTATTGGTAATCAAGCGAATTTTATGAATTCCTAAATCAACCAAAATTTTTGCTGCAAGCACATATTCGCGCAAATCGCTGGCAAATCCTAATTGCAAATTCGCATCTACAGTATCAATTCCCGTTTCTTGCAATTCGTATGCTTTAAGTTTATTAAGCAACCCGATACCACGACCTTCCTGACGCAGGTAAATTATCACTCCTAACCCCTCTTGCTCAATTGTAGATAAAGCAACATTTAGCTGTTCACCACAATCACAGCGCCGCGAATGAAATACATCCCCAGTTAGGCATTCTGAATGAATACGCACCATCACCGGCACCTCATTTAAGTTAATTTCACTTAAATCACCCTTAACAATTGCTACATGCTCTCTAAAATCAAGTAAATTTGAATATCCATACATTCTAAATTTGCCCACATCAGTAGGCAGTTCCACCACAGCCTCGCGCGTAACCAGCTTTTCTGAATGACGCCGATATTGAATCAAATCTTTAATTGTAATCATTTTTAAATTAAAATGCCGAGCAATTTTATGTAATTCTTTCACCCGCGCCATAGTACCGTCAGCATTCATAATTTCACACAGGACCCCCACCGGGGCAGAGCCACATAATCTTGCTAAATCTACAGTTGCTTCGGTGTGTCCTCGCCTAGCAAATACGCCACCTAGCTTAGCAACTAGAGGGAATGTATGTCCTGGACGCCTAAAATCACTAGGGATTGAGTTGGGATCTAAAATCTTACTCACCGTTGCTGCACGATCATAAGCACTAATGCCCGTACTATTACTAATATGATCAATGCTAACTGTAAAGGGCGTGTTTAATACATCCGTATTCTCTACAACCATAGGCAACAATGATAATCGCTTAGCATATTCTTCACTAAGTGGCGTACATAATAAGCCGCGCCCATGTGTAATCATAAAATTTATAACTTCTGGAGTAGCAAATTCAGCTAAGGCAATAAAATCCCCCTCATTTTCTCGATTTTCATCATCACATACAATAATGATTTTACCTGCTTTAAGATCTTCAACCGCCTCAGTAATTGTATTAAAAACTGCTGTTGTCATATTTATATAAACCTTTCTCTAAATACAAGTTATTTACCCTTATTTTTCAATCACGAAATATTCAACTTTAGCTGCGCAAGTAAACCAATTACGACTAGAATATTTCAACTATTTCTAGACTGTTTTAACTTTTTCTATGTTCCTAAATAAATCCATGCTTAGTCAAGAACTCCTGACTAATTATTCTATCTGTATCGGTTTTTACTAATAAACTTCTAACATATTTACCTAACATATCACACTCAATATTTACCTTAGACCCCACCTTTTTATGCCCTAACACTGTATTTGTTACAGTATGCGGAATTAATGCAATTTTTATTGACGTTTTATCTACCCCAAAAATAGTTAAACTAGTTCCATCAACAGCTATTGAACCTTTATGCACACAATATTGCAATAATTCATCTTTTAATTTAATCTTGTAATTAACCGCATTATCTAGTGGAGTAATACTAATAATTTCACCAATACCATCAATATGTCCAGTTACAAAGTGGCCACCAAGCCTGCCCCCAACGGCTAATGCACGCTCAAGATTAACTAAACCACCCTCTTTTTCAATCGACAACGTTGTTGCCACAAAAGTTTCCGGCATTACGTCAACAGTAAACCATTGCCCGCCAAAATTGGTTACAGTCAAACATACTCCGCTAACTGAAATACTATCCCCAAGCTTGATATCACTCATAATATTAACGGCTTCGATGGTTAACTGCATTGCCTGCTTATGCTGCTTAATTGCTTTTATTTTGCCAATTTCTTCAATAATTCCGGTAAACATTCAACTTTCCTCAAGAATCTCCTCAACAGTATTGGGATGCGTCCCTAACAGACAAATTTAACCCACCCCTCAGAGCGACAGCATTCCGCAAGGATTTAATCCACAACTGAGTCATTATTTTTTACTTTAGCTATGATTTTTAGGTTGCCATCTAATAGTTCGGTATCTGTAAATTCTAACTTTAATGCCTGGGCTAAGGAGCTAAAACCATCATTTTCAAACAGCGCTGGCGCAGATGCTCCACCAATTAACATAGGGCTTATATATAGTACTAATTGGTTTACTAACTTTGCTTGAATAAAGCTACTTAATACTTTATTGCCACCTTCAACTAAAACTGAAGTAATCTCACGCGCACCAAGCTCCGCTAATAGTTCATGTAGGCTTATGATGGGTTGAGCCAATTGAATAATTTGTACTTTAGGATAAGCTAAATAAGGTAGTATTAGTTCTTGACTAACCGCACTCCCTACGATAATCCAGGTAGGGCTTTGCTCATCAATGACAACCGCAGCGTTAAGCGGTATGCGTAAATGAGTATCTAAAATAATCCGCACTGGATTTCTGCCACCGCCCTCAATTTTGGTAGTAAGTGATGGATTATCTGCCAAAACCGTGTCAATTCCAACTAAAATAGCATCATGAATATGCCGTAAATAATAGGCATCAGAACGCGATTTAGCATTAGTTATCCATTTACTTTCTCCGGTTTTGGTAGCTAGTTTACTATCCAAACTTACCCCTGCTTTGAGGGTTATATACGGCAGTTTGTGCTCAATATAGTAAAAAAACGCTTGATTAATTTTTTTTGCTTCATTCTCTAGCAAACCAACCTCAACATTAATCCCGGCATTTCTTAAAGCTATTACTCCACTGCCCGCAACTTTAGGATTTACATCAAGCGTAGCAATTACCACTGATTTTATCCCTGCATTAATAATACTAGACGTACATGGCGGAGTTTTACCGAAATGCACGCACGGCTCTAGGGTTACGTACAGTGTAGCGCCTTTTGCTAATTTCCCTGCCATATTAATCGCATGTATTTCAGCATGCTCAGAACCAGCGAATAAATGGGTACCCACTCCAACTACTTGGTTATTTTTTACCAATACGGCTCCAACACTTGGGTTAGGAGAAGTCTGCCCCTGAGCTGCCTTAGCCAACTGAATCGCCAATTGCATAAATTGCTTAGCAAACATAACTTTTTATCTTTCAACTAATACAAAAATAGTATAAGAAACATTAAGCGTGTTATCGTATTATCAATTTAATTTATAGGGGTATAGAAAAATAATGGTTTTATGATGGGAATGAAGATAAGCACAATTATAGCAATGCACGGCGTTTGAGCACAAATAGTACCCACTCGGACTATACTCAAAAACTAAGAGTACATCTTGCTGGATTGCAAAAACACACATATAATACACATATGCGTAACTCAACTGAAACTCTCGATTACACAAATATCACCCTTCTCCCATCCAGACTATAACTGTCGGTTCTGGATTTACACCAGATCCACCATAACAAATTGCTATGGGTCACGGACTTAAGGATTATTCAACCCTATCACCGCCGGTAGGGAATTACGCCCTGCCCCGAAAGATAACTGCGAGAATTTTACCATAAAATTTTATCAGAATGTCAATAAATTTTGCAAAGTTTAAACAACTTGTTATTCAGAAACTGCATCAGAATTGCCATCATCTGGATTTGGCGACTGAGCTTCAATATAGTATGGCATCATAATTCCATAATTTTTAAACCCCAGTTTTTCCGAATACCCTCGCGCCATTGCGTCCGGCATCAAAACTATAGAAATATGCTCCATTCCCAGCTCACGGGCAAGATTAATGTTAGCGCATGCCATTGCCGTGGCAACGCCTAATTTTCTAAATTCTGGATATACAAACACATTATAAATACCGCCGGTTTTAAAGTGTTTAAATTTGCGATCAATCACAAATGAACTAATCCCAGCAATAACTCCATCAACCTTAGCAAAATAATTCATACATACCGGCTCTTCCAGTTCAGCTTCAGTTATTGTCCAATCAATAATATAATCAACAATATTCGGCAAATAAAATACATCACAAAATATTCTGCCGTACAAGTCAGCTTGTTCACGCGTCTTTATCAATTCAATGGTAATATTTTCTGCAATGGGTGGCATATTGGCTTTTTTCAAATCAAGCAGCATTCCATAAAAAGGACCCGGAGACACAAAACGCTGCCCAAAAATATGTTCTAATTCATGGCTTTGAGTATCCTGTGTCAACCAAGCTATTAAAGGCCTTCCAGTATTGCAGTGCACCTGCCAAATTTCTTCTACCAAACGCTCCTCATCAATAGGGTTTTTTATACACACCCCATTAAAAAAAATATCGTTAAGACAAGACATAAAAACTGTAGCATCAGGATCATACTGTAACTGTGGCTGATCTACCGGTTCTATCAAATATGACTTAAACATTTCCACAAAAGTGGATAAGATTGCTTGATCTTCTATTCGCATAAATTTTACCTTAGGACTTGTCCTTAGGACGCGTCCGTAGAACGTGTTCGTAGGACGTGTCCTTAAATAACATTAAACATTATCGCTGAGCGACGCATCGCTGAGCAATGTATTGCTACACAACTTATTGCAGCACAGCAGCCTTGGGCACATTCCCCTAAAATTTAGATTACCCACCATAGCGTGATTGAGATTTAATCATCTCGCGTGTATCAACAATTTTTGCGCTAATTACATCATTTAACACTGCATCTGCATGCTTGACATTAACTGCCATCATATATTGCTCTAACGCAGCCTTATAGTTGGCTAGAATATATTGGCAATTCCCCAAAGCATAGTAATATTTCTGCACATTATTAAGCATGGTATCCGAATTAACCAGAGCAATTCGCGACCAAATATCGCCATCGTTGGGATAATAATTGCTCAAATCATCCAGGCGCAGACCAGCCAATTTTAACTGCGGAGCTTTTATATATAGATCAACTTGCCCCAACCATAAATTTTTGTAGGTTGGATATGTATCTAAACCCAACAAATATACTTTATTTGCTGCAGTATAATTACCACTAGAAAAAAGCAACTGCGCTTGCAAGCTGAGTACCGCTGGATGCGTTTTATAAGGCTGGCTGCTAATCCGGTTGAGTGCACTCAACCCATTGATAAACTTCTTATCTAGATAATTTGCCCACGCCAAACCATAATACTGCGCGTCAAGACTTACATAGCGCTTAGATTTAATTGACTGGTTATAGAAAGCAAGCGCTGCAATAACGCCAATTTGACGTACCCGACATTTTTCTCGAATAAGTAAAAAACTAACACTGTCAGGACGCATTTTAACTTTTAATTGATTAGCCCGCTCTATTGCCTCACTTAAACGCTCAGAGGTAACTGGATGAGTACGTAAAAAAGCATATGCCTCATTATCATTAAATTTATCGTTGTCTTTCAAGCGCTGAAAAAACTCAGGCATAGCGTGCGGGTCATAACCAGCGTTATACATAAGCTTTTGCCCCACTCGATCGGCTTCACGCTCAAAATCACGGGAAAACCCTAGCATATTTTGCACACTCAATCCCTGAGCACTATTAATTGCCAGCATGCCTGCAGCCGGGTTGACAATCGTCATCAGACCACCCGCAATAATCCCAGCTAGTGACTTCCATTGCTCTCTATTATAATTAGCAATATTTCGAAAAATATGATGCTGCACCACATGGCTAATTTCATGTGACATAACCGCAGTTAATTCCGCCTCTGCATGAGTACAATACACTAAGCCGTTATACACACAGACATACCCGCCTGGCAATGCAAAAGCATTTATTTGCTTATCTTTGATAATATAGAAATTAAAGTCCTGCCCTGCCATAGGCGAATAACTAACTAGGTTAGAACCAATATCATTTAAATATGCAATTATATCATAATCATTAAGCATTTCGCCTTGACTAGCAATATCTAACACTACCTGTCGCCCTAAAAAATTTGCTTCAGCCGGCGTCATAGCAGTTCTATCGCTGTCGCCCATATCAGGAAGCAGGGCACTATATTCAGATGGTATCGCGCAACAAGTAGAAGTAAATGCAGCAAATACAGTAATGTCAATCACTTGCTTTAAAAATCCCCGACGGCTTATATCTTGAATTAATTCAAGCTGCTGCTGCGGAGTTTTTTCTATAGATTTATGCAGTAATGTTATATATTTGGCAAGCTGATTCATTATTTTTTAATGTTCATTTAAAATTTATATTATGGACGAGCGCAACTATAAAATAATATACAATCTCATCCATAATAAATAGTAAACATTCCCAAAACTAGTACGCAGCAATAGAATATAAATCTACCCCATTCATAGGCATCAACTGAGACCAGCTGCTTTTTGCTATAGCGGAAACTAAAATAGTTCCGCCTTCACCAACCACAGTAAACTCGCCTGCTGCATAGGTCACCCCCAAAAGATTATATGCAGTACCACTATTCTCAGCACTCCAGTTTACTCCATCAGTTGACCTCAAAATTGTGCCAGAGTTACCCACCACAACAAATTGACCATTACCATAACTAATCCCTTTAAGTGTAGCACCAGAACCGCTAGATTGAGCATGCCAAGTACTACCATCCGTTGAAGTTAAAATTGTACCCAACCCGCCAACTGCTACGT
Organism: Pseudomonadota bacterium; assembly: GCA_030917485.1. Lineage (GTDB taxonomy): Bacteria > Pseudomonadota > Gammaproteobacteria > Burkholderiales > UBA11063 > Aquella. The sequence continues at coordinate 2,452 of JAUPUP010000065.1, read as the reverse complement.
AAATACCATTACCATAAGCTACGCCGTCTAGATTGTTAGCAGTACCACTGTCAACTACACTCCAAATACTGCCATCATTCGAAGTTAAAATTATTCCCAACTCCCCAGCTGCAATAATTTTACCGTTCCCATAACTTACACCCAAGAGATTATACGCAGTGCCACTTGACTCAGTAGTCCATGTGCTGCCATTTGATGATGTAACAATAGCTCCCAAATCACCCACCGCAATAAATTTGCTATTATCAGAAGCGTAAGTTAATCCCAAGAGGTTGCTGCTAGTACCGCTGATAACACTCTCCCATGTATTTTGATCATATGTAACCAGCACACTTCCAGCATCTCCCACCGTAACAATGACGCCATTGCCAGAACTTATGGCGTAAAGATTCTTGGCTGTACCGCTTATTTGCACACTCCAACTTTCCGCAGAAGGAGAGGTTATGATTGTGCCAACATCACCAACCGCTACAAATTGACCATCGCCATAAGTAATGCCAGAAAGATTATTGGTAGTATTGCTATTTTGCTGCGTCCAGGTAATACCATCAGAAGAAGAAAGAATCGTGCCCGCATTGCCCGATGCGGCAAAAGTACCGTCACCATAGCTAATATTCAAAAGATTATCCTCAATACCGGTATCGCCAACGCTCCAACTATCACCATTGTCAGTAGAAGTCACAACCACCCCTGAATTACCAATAGCAACAAATTTGCTCCCGTTATTGCTGATCCCGCGAAGATTATCTGTCGTACCGCTAGGCTTAGATTCCCAATCTAAACTATTCGCTGAGGTAACGATTTGCCCGCCTTCACCAACTGAAACAAAAGTACTGCCATTATAGCTTATACTATACAGTGAATAAGGAACATGGCTGACCCTCGGAGTCCAAGTTACCGCATCGGGTGAAGTTATAATTATGCCACTAGTACCAACCGCTACAAATTGACCATCACCATAAGTAATATTGCTCAAATTATTATCCACCCCGCTGCTTTCAGGGTACCAACTAATTCCATCCTGTGAGGTTATAACTTTGCCTTCTGAGCCAACTGCCACAAACTTACCTACCGCATATTTTATACCGCGCAGATTGGTACTAATTCCGCTATTTTGAGTTGCCCAAGTCACTCCATTGGGAGAAGTTAAAATTGTCCCACCAGTGCCTATAACAACATAAGTACCGTTACCATAGCCAACATTGTCTAACTTATTACTTACACCGGGCGTTTGCGAAGTCCAGGTAACCCCATCCGACGAAGTTAGTATCGTTCCAGAATATCCGGTTACTACAAATTTACCATTACCATAGGTTATCCCTAGTAGATAAAAAGTATTACCACTGACTTGCTCTGTCCAGTTAATAGCATTTGGCGAAGTTAAAATAACCCCAGAGACTCCCACAGCTACAAATTGATTATCTGCATAAGTTAAAGCGATTATATTCGAAGATACGCCACTAGTTTGTGCATCCCAATTAACTGCATCGGATGAAGTTTTTATTATTCCACTTGCACCAACTAAGACAAATTTATCTTGCGCATAGGTTATGCCCCTTAAATTACTTTGGGTTCCACTACTTCCAGCAACCCAGCTCTCACCATCAGATGAAGTTAATAATGTTCCGGCATCACCCACGATTACATATATACCATTACCATAGGCTACACTATATAAATCCTTATCGGTTCCACTAGTTTGGGTTTCCCAATTATTGCCGTCATTAGATGTCATAACTAGTCCAGCAGCACCTAATGCAATAAACTTATCATTAACATAACCAATACCAACAAAGCCTACACTAGTACCGCTTACTACATGAGTCCAGATGCTTCCGTTGGTTGAAGTAACAATTGCTCCATCAGATCCGACTGCCACAAACTTGCCATTACCATAACTTACACCATGAAAAGTAACATCTGTGCTATTAGTAATAACTGCATTCCAGGTAGTGCCATCTGGAGAAGTCAGTATGGTTCCGGAATATCCAACAGTTACAAACATGCTTCCATTATACGCAACAGTGGTATAATTTACAAGGGGTATCTGCAAGTTAGACAATTGACTGCCCTGTAGTTTATTAATCTGGTCGGCAGCGCCACTGATCATAAAATTACCACTAGCTGACGGTGCAGTACCGGTAGCATTACAGGATATTAAGAAAATTGTGCACACAAGTATCATCCAGAAATTTAGAATTTGCTTAACTGACTGACTCAACCGCATTACGCTCTCCTGTTTTTATAATTTATTATGATTAACTTACTGAAATGGTAAAGTTACTTTTATAATATTTCTGTGATACCAAACCCATGCCTAATTTGCCAAATCTAATGAGTTGCAAATATTAACACATTTTATCCTGCACGCCGTAAAACCATGTTCTTTAGGGCATGGATATAAGGCGTTAATTTAGCGCAGCTTTGCCCGCCCAACTATGATATACTAACT
>JAUPUP010000064.1 GCA_030917485.1 Pseudomonadota bacterium | reverse complement strand
TTTGAGATTCGTAAACAATTATTGGATTATGATGATGTAGCTAATGATCAGCGACGGGTTATTTACCAGCAACGAGATGAAATACTGCAAGGTGATGGTTTATCAAATATTACGCAAAATATGATAGAAGGAGTTATTGGGCAAGTATTTGATGATTATATTCCGCCAAAATCAATTGAAGATATGTGGGATGTTTCTGGTTTGGTTAAAGTATTAAATGATGAATTTAAAATACATTATGATATTGAACAAAAAATAAAAAATAATCCTAAAATTAATGAGGAAGAGATAAGGGCGGAGATTATTCAGTCTGGCTTGAGTTCTTATCAGCAAAAAATTAGTGAATTTGCGATGATGGTAAGGCAGCAATTATTAAGTTACATGCAAAATATGTTGAGTGCAGACAAACTTAACTGGAATATTGAACAGCTTGATGCTTTTTGTGAGCAAAATGGGATTGGTTTGAGTGAATCATGTGCTGAGTATGCGGCTAAAAATCCGGCGATTAATCAAGAGGATATGCTAAATTATCTTGGTCAGGCAGTTGAAAGAGCAGGGGTATTACAGGTATTGCGGTTTGAGCGTGGCATATTATTGCAGCATATTGATTATCATTGGCGTGATCATTTAACTCTTCTTGAGCAATTACGGCAAGGGATTCATTTGCGTGGTTATGCGCAAAAAGATCCGAAGCAGGAATACAAATATGAGGCGTTTAATTTATTTTCAGTGCTTTTGGATAATATTAAGCGTGATGTGGTAAAGATATTGCTGACGATACAACTTCAGGGTTTGAATGATATTCAGGCTGAGGAGGCTATGGAGAGTCAAATTTTAAAGTCTACTTTACCACATCATGAGATGGCGCAGTCAATATTAATAGCCAATAATAATGATAAAGAAGAGGCTGGCGACAGTGCTAAAATTAGTCGCAATTCGCCCTGTGTGTGTGGAAGCGGTAAAAAATATAAGCATTGTTGCGGTAAGCTAGGTTGATGGTGTGGGTCTATGGTTTTTGAGCTTGTAAGCAATGACGGTAAGGCGCGCGTGGGGCGTCTTAAACTAGCCCACGGTACAGTTGAAACGCCGATTTTTATGCCTGTTGGTACCTATGGCGCAGTCAAATCACTCTCTCCGGTTGAACTTAATCAATTAAATAGTCAAATTATTTTAGGCAATACCTTTCATCTGTGGTTAAGACCCGGCTTAGAAGTGATTGATAAATTTGCGGGTTTGCATAAATTTGTTGGCTGGGATAAGCCTATTTTAACCGATTCGGGTGGTTTTCAGGTATTTAGCCTAGGTAAACTGCGTAAAATCAGTGAAGAAGGAGTGTGTTTTCAAAGCCCTATTGATGGTATGAAATTATTTCTTTCACCAGAAAAATCTATGGAAATTCAAAAAGTCTTAAATTCAGACATTGTTATGGTTTTTGATGAGTGTACGCCTTATCCGGCCTCTTTTGAAGCAGTGCGTCAATCAATGGAGTTAAGTTTACGTTGGGCATTGCGTTCAAAAATAGCGCATGAGCATCAATACAATAATTCAAATCTATTATTTGGCATTGTGCAGGGTGGGGTTTATCCAGATTTGCGTCAAAAATCTTTGGATGGACTTCTAGATATTGGTTTTGATGGAATTGCTATTGGTGGCTTATCTGTAGGTGAACCAAAACATGAGATGTATTCTATGCTGACCGAGTTGAGTTATATGCTGCCGGAAGATAAGCCACATTATCTTATGGGGGTTGGCACACCTGAGGATTTGGTATTTGGAGTTAAACATGGAATTGATATGTTTGATTGTGTAATGCCTACCCGTAATGCACGCAATGGCTGGCTATTTACTCGGTTTGGCGATATTAAGATTAAAAATGCTAAGTATAAGAATGATACTTTGCCACTAGACAGTACATGTGAATGTTATACCTGTAAGAATTTTTCCAGAGCATATTTGCATCATCTGTTTAGAATTGGCGAGATCTTAGGTGCGCGGCTAAATACAGTGCATAATATTCACTATTATTTAAATTTAATGAAAGAAATGCGTGCAGCTATTGCAGTGAAAAAATTTAGCGAGTTTGAAAAAGATTTTTATGCCAATAGAGGTCATCTTAAAGGGCATCTTGATAAAAATTAGGTTTGTGTTTAAGCGAAAGGGGTAATAAAAGCTGTGAAATACTGTTAAACAGTTAAGCATTATGTTGCAAAATTATTGGTTAAAAAACCTGGTGATTATTTAGGGTAAGTTATTCCCGCCTATCACCAGCCAAAAATCTTGAATAAAATGTTAAAAAAAGTACACTGGTTAAATTTATTTGTTATAATGAGGCACTGGTTTGTGTTGAATTTTTTATATATGGGGTTTAAAATATGAGAAAAGTTTATAAATATGTCGGAGTTGGTGCGGTCGCAGCAGCATTCTTTAGTGGATGCGGTGACAGTGGCAGTACCAGCTCTAGTTCGCCAACTTCAAGTGGTTCGGCTGGCGCTTCGTCAGTAGGAACTTTTTATGGTTCGACTACAAGTCCTTCAAATGCACAAGTTATGTCTGGCGCTAGTGTTAAGACACTGCCTGCTGCCAGCGGCACTGCTTACTACATTCCAATTTATAATCTTGCTAGTTCAGGTAATCTAACAATTACAGCAGAAGCTGTTACTAACTCTGGAAATACTACGGTTTGGACTACTGATACGAGTGTGCCGAGTTCATGTGCAAACATAGTACCTGGCGGTAGTTGTATTGTGTCGGTTGGGTTTAATGCGGCTAATGTTGAGTCGCCTGCTCAATTATCTTCTGTATTAACAGTTACCTATTCTAATGGAACAACTTCTAGCATACCTTTAGCAGCTAATGTTGTTGAATCAGGTAATGGTATATTTGTTTCTTCACCTAGCACTATTGTGGTTAATGAGTCTGGTTATGGCGGTGGTGTGATTACCGTATATAATAGTGACAATGAATCTAAAACTATTAACGCTAGTACAATAGCTGCAAATAGTCAACAGGGTGTTACTTGGATATTTAGTCCTAATTGTGATGGCTCAGGTGGCGGTACTATAGCTCCTCAAAGCGCATGTTCAGTAGCGTATATCTATGGTGTTGATACATCTGTTGCAACTCCTGGTCCAGTTACTGTTACTATACCAGTTACTAATGCAGATGGTACGGTAACTAATGTGACTACTCCTGCTGCTCAACAGGCTCCGGTACCTAGCGCTTCAAATCCTGCTCCATTGTTAGTATATACTACTGGGGCGTCAGTATTTGTGCCTGAATCTGGTTCTGCCAATGTAGTGGTTCAGAATTTGGGTAATGCGGTGTTGTCTAGCGTTACCACATCAAGTAGTGAGAGTCATCATGTTACTGCAGATGCTTCTGCATGTAGCAACTTGGCTGTTGGTGCGGTGTGTAATGTATCTGTTACTCAGAGTTCGTCTTTTCACAGTGCAATAATTACCCTTACTCCGTCTACAGGTTCTGCAGTTGAAGTTCCGGTAGTTGGTCAAACTTTAGCGGTAGCTCCTGCTTCGCTTAGTTTTGGTACGAGTAACTATGGTGGTACTGTTTTAAGTAAAACTGTAACAGTAAGTAATTTAGGTAGCTCTGCATTATCAGATTTTAGTGTTGGATCTACTCTAGAGTCAGCCTACTCAATTACTTCTAATACTTGCCCATCTGGTTCGCTAGCTGCATTTAACTCTTGTGTAGTTACTGTTAAATATACAGCTCCTAATGAATCAGCTACTGAGAGCGGTGTAATAACTGTAGCTGCTGAAAGCAGTACTAATCATGAGCTTGAGGTTGAGATCACTGCGGGTTCGATAGCGTCTACTTTTACTAATCAGATAGCTTCTGCACCATCTGATTATGCGGTATACCCAGTGTTATCTATGGCATATAGCGATACTGCTATGTCTCTGTATTTTGGGGTTAGCCCAGCACAGGGTTCTGGTGTGACTGGATATAAAAACGTATGGTCTATTGAAAGCAACGGTACATATACCAATTTAACTCAAGGGTTATCTACTTATATTCCAAGTGCACCAACAGCTCTTCTTATGGCAGATGCTGATGGCTCAATGTTCTATGTTGGGCATTACGATGGAGCAATTCAATTGTGTAATATTGCTACTTCTGCTTGTACAGACTGGGTTGCGGCTAATGAAAGCGGTTTAGGTGTAACTAGTATGGTTATTGCCCAGAATGTTGGATTTGCTAGTTATTCTGATAAAACTACTGGTGCTTCTGGTGAAGTATTGGTTTGTGCTAGTGAAAGTAGTCATATTCCTGCAACTGGTATAACTTCTGCAGTAGGTAAGATGGCTACTGATGGGACTGTAGTGTATGCTCCTTTATCAAACGGTCAGTTGGTAATGATACAATCTAGCGAATCAGTTAGCTCGAGCATTGCACCTAGCTCATTACAAAGCGGTGAATATCCTACAGTTGCTTATGTGACTAGTGATGAGTCTGGCTTATACATTGGTACTAGCTTAGGTAATGTGTATCAATCAAATGCATCTTTACCTGCGCTTACTACTTCTAGCACTTGGAACTTATTGACTCCAACGCAATTGTCAACTCAATCTTTTGTGAGTTCATTAGGTTTGGATAGTTCTAATAACCTGTATGCTGGACTAGTAAACTTGAGCACTCCAAGTACTGGTGGTGGATTATTTGTGTTAGAGAGTGGAGCAAGTTCTTTTGTTGCCGCAACTGGGTATGCTGATACGTCTTCAGTATCCGCAATATTGAGCGGTACTGATGGTACTGCAATATCTACCTATGCTGGTAATATTTGGACTACTGCCAATTAATTGGTCAATAATTCAGTTTATTAATTTATTACACTTAAATATTAAACTGTAATACAAGCCCCCATTTTATGGGGGCTTGTTAATTTGTGAGCATAAAGTAATGATAAAATATAAATGTCGATTTATTGGGGTTGCGTTATTATTACAATTTGTCTTGTTACAATCTGGGTGTAATAGCGGTGGCGAGTCGCCTAGTGCTGCACCTGGTGCAATAAGCGCTACTTCTGTTTCACTCAATAGCGCCAGCTATACTGGTGGCAGTGCTGAAATCATGAATTTGACTAGTTATAATAGCTTATTATATCTACTAAATAGTAATGGTGAAATTTGGCAAACGGTATATGGTGGTACAAGCCCAACTTGGGCACAAGCAACTACATTAGCAGAAGGTGAGAGTCCAACTACTATTGCATTAAATATGCTTGGAGTGTTGTTTACTTGTACCAGTCTGGGGGATTGTTATCAATATAACGGGGCTGATAACTGGTTTGCGCAGGGAGCTGGAACTAGTGGATCACCAGCTACAGATATGATTGTAATATCGGGTAACCCAATTTATATGGGTAATCAAGCTGGTCAAGTCTGGTATTATTCTGGATCCGCTTGGAGCAATATTAGTAGTGGTTCTGGAATTAGCGCGCCGATTAATCAATTAGCCATAGATAGCTTAACTTCTCCGCTTTATTTGGGGGTAGCTAGCGGTTCTAGTGTATACGCATATATGATTGGCAGTCATAGTTGGACTAATTTAATTGCCGATGCGGGTACTCAATACACGGATACCGGCAGCACAATTAATACTATCTCTTATTATTCTGATGGGCGTAATGATTATGGATATTTTGGGAATTCGGCAGGTAATGTTTGGCGTGGTATTTATGACACTGCAACCGGTATGGAGATAGCTTTTGAAAATATGAGCAGTAGTACTACATTTCCTGGTTATGACGGTACTGGTGCGGTAACGGTGGTGCAAGCAGATAGTAATAATAACCTTTATGTGGGTACTGCAACTGGGCAAGTATTGATCTGGACTCCAACTACTATTGCTTGGAGCAATATTACTCCTGCATCTAGTAATGGTTCAGCTATATCTACGATAGGTGTTTATAATTCAAATGCTATATTTGTAGGTAATCAAAATGGACAAATGTGGGCATTAACATGGCAGTAACAGCTAAAATTATATATAGATTAATTGCCTTGTCTGGTATGGCTATAAGCAGTTATGGGGCTGATAATAGCAATTTTCAGGAATTTGATGAACAAGTGTCAATTGGCTATGGCTATAGTTCCTCAACTATTTCAAATCCAAATAATAGCGGTATTTCTCAAACCTATAATACTAGTTCTGTGGATTTGAATATTGAAAAATTAT
>JAUPUP010000063.1 GCA_030917485.1 Pseudomonadota bacterium | reverse complement strand
CTACTCCACGGTAAAGGTAACAAAGAACGCTTTACCTACATCCTGCAACCTGAAATTGAAGCTAATTTAGAATTCTTAAAAGCCAAATCTGGGAATAGCCCCTACCTATTTACCTCTACTCGGGGTTGTAAGCCGGAACCGTCGAAACGTCTGAACCTAAGCCGCCACCATTCTGCCATCATGCTTTATGAGTTTTGACAATACACTAACCAAGTCAATTCCTGATTCTGGTCCTTCAAATAGATACTTACCAATTAGATAAATATGTTGCCAGGCTACTGGCGATACCTTGAGCAAGCTGATAAAGCCTGCCTCGTTCTTATCTTTTTGATAAATATCCAATAACTTACTCAATATGGCAGAATTATAATAGATGATTACGTTGGCAAGCAACCAGCCACATTGATTACTAATTTCAACTTCAATATCAGTATGACCTTTTAGTTCTTTTTTACCGCCAACTTGAGCAATTGCGGATCTTAATTGGTGATAAGCTTCAAGTCGATTTTGTGAACGATGTACATCTTGTTGTAGCTTTTGATCCATTGTATATTTTAGCGTATAAATACTGCGTATTAGCTTATCAAATTCAAACAGAGCTTTTCTTGTCTTATTGGAATAAGAATAGGTGCATAATTTTTTGATAAGAATATGCTGAGTGGTTTCTTTCTGGGCAAGTGTTACCATTATTCTTCGAATATTATTCCATTCAGATCTAATCAAATCAATATCTATTTTATCCATTGGTTTTATTAAGAAATTAGCATACGCATCACTATCTTTGGTACAACCTACTTTTTTGATTTCAGCGGGTAAATTAGTGAATCTTGGATTGAATAGTATGTCGAACCAATATAACGTTGCAAAATTAGCCTTGTTAATACTATGCATATCACCAGTTATAACTTCTGGATAAATGGTTGATTCATTATTGTAAATCATATCAAAAACATAATGACTTTCATGGTTGTGAGCACTGATAACTTTACTGCGTAGTGGAATATGGTTGCATAATAGCGTGTACGCCACTACACCACGACCTCTACCAAAATATTTCTTCGAATATCGGGCCTTTGTAGTTGGAGTTTCTACACTAAATTTTTGACCATCAACAGCGGCAAATCGCATATCAAAGCCAGCTTGATAATATTGAAATATTGGTAATTTAGATATGGCAGCACTGATAATACTATTAGCCTTTTGTAATGTACTTTCTCTAAAATACTGTTTATAATTATACTGAAGCGTGTGGTATGAGATATTGCTAATATCAGCCATAGCGTTTAGTCCATGATTCATGGCTTGGGCCATAATAACAGCAAATAATTCATTATCACTGGGTATCTTTTTAGCATAACGTGATTGTAGCGGTGTCAACACTTTCAGAAATTTACATTCTTCGTTAACAAATTGGAATACATTAATAATATTACTTGGTGAGACTTGATTATAAAATTGTTCTTGCACTTCCTCAGTATTATCTTCTGGCGGTTTTTTAACCAATATTTCCTGATTATCTTTGTCATATTCTAAATGTTTAAATTCAGTTTTTTTCAGCTTTTTATTAAAGGTATACAATAGATCTTCCAACTCGGCTATTAATTTTTCCAGGGTGTTATCACAAGAATTATGAAATATAGGGAGATTTAGTTTAGACAAAGCTTCCAATTCGGCTTCGGATGATAATAATTCAGCATCAAAACTACGATGTGAAACACTATCATCAAGATAAAGTTCTCCGGCAAGGAGTTTTTCCCTGCATTGTTGATAGAGCCAATATTCAAATCTATCTGCATTAACAACTAAGCTACCATTAGGTGAATTGTTGGTTAAATATGGTTCTAAACGTTCTGGAATAATATCCAATAATTTTTGTTCTTTAACTGGAATTGTCTGCTGATTGTTAAATCGTTGTTTCAATATTTCTATTGCTTGAATATATGGATTCTCTCTGTCATTGCTAGATAAATCCAACCGTAAAAATAATGGCCGCAGATTTTTTCTAAAGCGGTATCCTTCTTTATCCAATATTTTCCAACGTAGTTCTTGCTCTGACTTATTTAATTGTGTAAACTCTGCTACTAATGCTTCGATTTGCTTCTTGGGTAAAATCTGGTATGCTTTTTTCCGGACTTTGCCATAAAGGTCTTTATCATCAAAGGCATCATCAGTAAATAACGCCAACAGTTTAGCAACTTTTTTAGCATGCTTTTTCTGTTTTTTATAAGTGCTCAACTTATGATTATTTAAGCTATACTTAATAGTATCGTCAAAATGCTTGGTGTGGTAGCAAAATGCATCAACCAAATTATCGATAATCTTTTGATATCGCTGCCAGGCATAGCAAAGCAAATATAAATTTCTTTGTTGTGGTTTGAACTCACGTAGTTCATATACAGTATAAAAATGAGCCAACCCAGCGTAAAAATTAATATTTTGTTGTGAAATTGATAATGATGGCAATATAAATTTGGCTAATTGGTATAGCGGTCGTAATGTTTCGAGTTTATTGCATTCTGCTTGCATTATCCTGTATTTAAAATCTTTGGCATCTTGTTTTAGCGCGGCAAGTTCAGATATCATATTATCAGTTGAAAGTAGTACATCCAATAGTCTCTGTATTTCAGTTGATATTTTTGCAGTTAATAATTCACCAATCCTCCGGCGTTCTTTGGTTAATGCATTTGACATTATACTTTGTAAAGTAGTATATCCGGGTCTGATGATTTTTTTGTGTCGCAGAAATGAAAGTATTTCAGCCAAAATAAATGTTGTTGAAGTATCACGCTTTACTATAGATTCTAACTCCATCATTAGCATTGGCCTATGGTTTGGACTATTCCAGTTATCGTACTCAAAGTGTTTCATGATTGCAGTACGTTGCAAATAAAATTCATGCCGACTTACATTGTCTGGAGTCCATTCACTATCCGGAAAATAATGGTCTACAATAAATTTATAATCTTCTTTCGGTATATCTTTCCAGGTAAAGTCGAAAAATATTTGCTTGGTTTTAAAATACCCAAGCTGTAAAGCGCAATAAACTTGTTCAGCTAAGGAGCTCCTAGAATAAATTATCTCCTGCTCAGTATCGTTAAAATGTAAATAATGTTGACGTTGTGCATCATCAAAATCAGGGATTCCATATAGGGCAAACTGCTCTTCTTTTGATAAAACCGTCAATCTTTCATTAGTTGCTCGCACAAAATATATCCAATATCAAGATGTTGTATAAAAATAAACAATCGTTATTATACATGCTATTTGCTGGTGTGATACAATTCATATGTATGGTGTAAACTGTATAATTATAACTAAATTAATATTTAAGACTTAACACTGTCAAAATTATGCCAAAAACTATAGCTTATATTCGTGCCTCAACCGATAAACAAGATTTAAATAATCAAAAGCTTGAGATTTTTGAGTACGCTCGTAAAAACCAGATAGAAGTAAATGATTTTATTCAAATCACCATATCTAGCCGGAGAACCAGTAAAGATAGGCGGATTGATGAAATGGTTTCAGCTTTAAATGGTGCGGATACTCTTATTGTTACTGAGCTTAGCCGTCTTGGCCGGAGCACTGCTGAAATCATCGGGTTAGTAAATGAATTAGTTAAAAAATCGGTTCGAGTAATTGCTATCAAACAAAACCTGGATATTAAGCAGCAAGACATGAACTCGAAGATTATTACTGCTTTATTTTCTTTATTTGCCGAACTTGAGCGTGATTTAATCAGTTTACGGACCAAGGAAGCTCTGGCCAGTAAGAAATTGCAGGGAGTTCAGTTAGGGAAACCAAAAGGTACGATTCAGAAAAGTAAATTTGATAAAGACGTGTTAAAAATTAAAGAACTACTATCAATGGGTTTATCCGTCAGGAAAATAGCTACTTTTTTGGGCTATAGTAATCACATTGGACTTAATGAGTACATTAATAAGCGTGCTATAAGGAACATGAATGAGATTAAAAAATAAAATTGCATTAATAACAGGAAGCGCAAGCGGAATAGGACAATCTTGTGCAGAAATATTTGCTCATGAGGGGACTACCGTCATTATCTCTGATATTGATGATAGTAAGGGGCAACAACAGCTTGCTCGTAAAATTGGAGAAAATGCTTTATATCAACATTTAGACGTATTGATGGTGGTATTCTTGCTGGTGCAGCAGCTCCATTAAAATAAAATCGTGAAATATACAGAAAGGAGTTAGTATGCAAGATACCAGTAGCACCAAAATAATGAAGTTACACAACGGAACTGATTTGTGCTTTTCAGAATTTGGTAGACCAAATGGTAAGCCCGTAATATATTTTCATGGCTTCCCGGGTAGCCGGCTTGAAACGCAAAGATTCAACCACATTGCTGCTGAAAATGGTTATAGATTGATTACCATTGACCGTCCAGGAATGGGACTATCAACTATAGATAAAAAACGGAGTATTCTGTCTACCATAAATTACATCACAAACTTAGCAGATTATTTAGAAATTGATAAATTTTCAGTTATGGGGCATTCCGGTGGTTGCCCTTTTGTAGTAGCTTGTGCCTATTTGATTACACAACGATTAACTGGAGCAGCAATTGTTTCTGGTATGTCACCATTTGTAAATCCAGAAACACATGTGGGGATGATGCGTGAACAATTGATAGGCAGTAAATTAGTTAAAATATTTCCACCATTTGCTTCATTAATGATGCGAATAACGCGGATGATGTTGAAGAAGTCCGATAAACTTATGGAAAAAATGATTAAACCATTGCCAGAAGTTGATAAAGCCATTTTCCGCGACCCAGTAAGTGGGGAAGAGTTAATCAACAGTACACTTGAAGCCTTTAGAAATGGTGTTGCAGGTCCAGCTTTAGAAATGAAGATATTACTAAATTCATGGGGATTTGAATTAAAAAATATAAATTTTCCTGTTAGCATTTGGCATGGGGCAGTAGACACGCAGGTTCCGATTTCTAATGGCAAACTATATGCGAAATTGCTTCAGCAATCTACGCTAAAAATATTTGAAAAAGATGGACATCACTCAATAATTAAGAATCATTTTGGGGAAATTCTAAAGACATTATAATCTATTTAAATTTATAAAGTTTGAACTCAGACGTTTCGACGGTTCCGGCTTACAACCCCTAGTTGGAATGTTCCGAGGAAAATAATAGCCAAAGTAGAATATAATGATAAAGGCTCAAATATAAGGCTTGTAGTTACTAATTTTGAAGAGCAAAACTCGCAAGTTATTTATAATGAATGTTATTGTCCACGCGGAGATATGGAGAATCAAATTAAACAGCAAAAGCTGGATTTGTTTGCTAGCAGAGTTAGCTGTCAGAAATTTATTGCCAACCAATTTAGAGTATTG
>JAUPUP010000062.1 GCA_030917485.1 Pseudomonadota bacterium | reverse complement strand
GTCGATAATCGCCCAATTGTAATGGTGTTTTTAAATAGCGCAGGTAAAAGCGGACGCTTAATTGATGCAATGACGGTCAAAAGCTTCGTTGATCGGATGCAATAATAGTTATAGGGCATAAAAATGCAAGCGACTTCCACTACATCAAAATCAGCTTCAATTAAAGTCAAAGCTCTGTGTATATTTTCAAACGCAGGGCGCATTCTGCTGGGCGAAGGCTTTGATCCACACAAGCAGGAACTCTATTTACGCCCACTAGGTGGTGGCGTGAATTTTGGTGAAACCCATCTTCATGCAATTCAACGCGAAATAATGGAAGAACTAGGTTTAGCCATTACTGATCTCAACCTAATTAGCGTCATAGAAAATTTCTTTACCTTTAATAATCAAGCTGGTCATGAAATTATTTTTGTTTATGATGCAAAATTTATAGATAGCAGCGTATATCTCCAAGATAATTTTCAAGGTCAAGAAAGCGATGGAACACTTTTCAAGGCACGCTGGTTAGCGCTGGATTCAATTAATGCCAACACTCCGCCGATCTATCCAACTGAATTAATTCAACACCTCAAACAGCAATGTGAAAAGTTAGCAAAAAACCAGCCTTAATGACTGGTTATGTTATTATTTAATATTCATCCATATCTACATGTTGAGACAGTTTGATAATTTTATCGCGCTCGCTCTGGGCTAATTTAGCTTTACACGCTGAGTGGCAAAACCAGCCAGAAAATAACGTGACCAACCACGCTCGCATCGTTTTCATTTTGTGACCTCCATTAAAGTTGGTATATTCTACTAAAATAGTAGGATATTTGTCAATTGTATCTCATCGCGCTGATTGTGCATTATTTACAAGATTTACTCAGCGACTATATGGATGCTACCAAAATAAAATCTATCCACTTCGTCAATATAAAATAGAATTAGATTACAGAGTTGACATCCGCTAAAATTAATTTGCAGTACATAGCAGTAAATAATATACAATATTGTTGTTATCACCAACTAATTAACTACCGATTTCCATACAAAAAGAGGATATCATGAAAATAAATAAACTCAAACCCGCAAAATTGCTACTTTGTGGATATGCATTACTGGCACTACTTAGTGGTTGTAGCAGCGGATCTAGTTCAACCGATCAACAGCAACCATCAAACAATCAAGGAACGTTATCATTTGACTATACAGATAGTAGTCTGCCAATTACTAATGGCAGTGTACAAATACTTCATTTGCAATTGAATAATAGTACTGATAAATTAAATCATACTACAACTATTTTCGTCGATGATCCAGAAATTGCCAGAGTTACACCTAATACTTGTACTTTAAATTCAGATTACCCATCATGTCAAATAACTGTGTATGGAATAAAAAATGGAACAACTGGATTAAATGTAGTTAGCCGTGACTTTCCTGCACTAAAACTAACTAATACAGTCAGTAACAGTATAAATTATGGAGCACTTGGGGTTGAGAGTTCATTATTCCAAGACCCGACGTCTTTAGAATCGTCATCAACTGTTCATACCCAATTTAGTAAATACCCTATAAATGGCTTCTATCAAATTTATGTCACTGGCGGATTAATGTTCAGTTCTGGTATTAATGCAGGTCAAGCCGTATTTAATGTGACCGCAACACAACCTATCGTTGGTCCAGGAGGAAATTCCGTCAATTCGTGTAATATAAGTAGCTTTGCTCCAGAATGCACAGTCACATTTTATTTACCAGAAAACCAAGTTAACAATCCGAATCTAACCTTAACGGCTAATATGGCAGGAAGCATACTCGCAGGCATACCAGCTACAACATACAAAAACATTACTATTATTGAATCTGCTAATCAAAATATTTACAAAGGAACCTTACAATTAGGTACACAAACCAGTGCTCTTGGCTCTAATTCTGCCAATATACCAGAAAGCATGAGCACGCCATTATTCATAAATTGGAATAAAGTTGCTTTTCCGAGTGGTCATGTTAATTTAAGCATTACGTCTAGTAATACGTCAACTATTAGTTTCTACAAATATAATGACGGTGACAATATTCATCGCCAATATATTGACTCAGTACAATGCACTTTAGCCTACCCACCAAATCAGGTTACTAATGCACCATACCAAAACAATGGTCTTAATTGTGGTTTTGGAATAATTGGTTTAGCTCAGGGACAAGCCACCATTACCGCAAAAATAACCAGTGCTGAATCTGGCTTGGCTAATTTAGTAATTGCTCCACTAACCTTAACCGTAGAGCCACAAAAAAATGCGATTCGAACGATTACCATTACTAATAATGCTAACGAAAGTATTGCACTTGGAATAACTCAAGGTGGCGCTAATGCCTATATTAGCCCAACTCAAATTGCAGTAGTTCCAGCAGCTCCTAATGCCAATAGTGCACCAGGTGGCGGCTCACAATGTGGTATAACAGCCAATAATCAAAATGCGTGCCCAATAGGTTCGACATGTTTACAAGGCGGTGAATCAATAATTGCAGGACAAAATGCACCGTATTATTGTTATTATGATCAGCCACAGGTATCTTGTGTAAATGGCAGTTGCTTGAATAAATACCAATTACTTAAAGGTGGAATTGCTCAAATTCAAATATCAGGTTCAAGTGGCGAAAGCGATCCAACAGGAATCATTTGGTCTGGAAATTATTTTGCTCGGACAAAATGTGATGCGACAACTGGAATCTGTGAAAATGCCACCTGTGTTGGTAAAGCTGGTGGCTTGGTATGCGGTCCTGGAGTTGGAGGCTCGCCTGGAGTTAACACATTATCCGAAGTAACGTTTGCTCGCTTGGATTACTATGATGTATCAATCATAAATGGCATAAACTTCGCGATGGAGTTTGGTCCGAATAATTTGCCATCCAGTTACTATGCTTGTGGAATTGCAGGTAATAAAAACAGCAGCAAAGCAGGTGGATTAACGGTTGCGCCATGGAATATAACTCCTGAATCAATCAATGTCTATCCATTCCCTAATGGCAAGACGATTACAGGTGAATCAAACTCATATTATCGCTGGGTATCATATGAAAAAAATCCTGAATCATGCATAACCGATAGTGCATGTACTAATTCAAACTATAAATGTGGATTTATTGTTCAAACACCGGCAAATGCATCACAGATAACCGAATCAACTATCCCTATTAACGAGCCAACCACAAACTATACTCGTTATTGTGGCAAACCACTTAGCTGGTTAACTGCAGATACAATCTATGGCTTTGAGTCAAACACAGCATATACCAACACCTTGCCATTTAATTTTGCTCAATCTTTCAGCTTTCCAGCATTACCGAGTGGACAAACTAGCGTCAGCGTTGGTGATCTATTACAATGTGCGAATAATACATATAGTCCATATGGCTCAATTCCTGCTGGTGTATATGGTAATTCTGCCCTTGCCTGTGGTGGAGTAAACTGGGAAGCATTAGGTGTTACAACCTATATCACAAAGGCACCACAAATCACGAATCAAAATTGGGTAAATAATGTACAACCGACTATAACCTGGATGAAAAAAACTTGTCCAACCTGTTACACTTTCCCATTTGATGATGTAAGCTCAACATTTACATGTCCAGCGGAGAATTTAATAACCGAGAATGGTGCATATATGCTTAATATCTCCGACATCATTAAATAATCGCACTAATCGTTTCAAAAAGCGGTAACGGAGCTTAACGCTCCGCTATTGCTTTTTTTAAGTAACTTTACATTGTTTCACAAGCATAAATTAAATAAGTTTTGCTTAAATAAAACTAACTAACATCAAAGGCTTTTATATAGCAGACGACAGTTAATTCAGGAATACTACTAAAAAAATCAACTTAAGTATTTTACAATTAAATTTATATGGTATAAAATAATCATTCTCTGCCATTATTTATCATCATCAATGTAAAATAGAATAGTGTTACAGCGTTGGCATTGCCTAAAATGGGTAACGCGAATGGTTTGCTCATTTTTGCATTTATAACAAATTACATCACCATTGGCTTGAATTAGTTTTGGATGATTGATCCGATAATCTTGTAGTGAACCAAATTTATGTAAATAACGCTGATACAAGAACAGCTCAATTTTATCTTTTACATAGAAAATCGCAGCTATAACTAATATCGCAATTATAAAATACTTTATGTAGTTAACATAATCACCCATTTGAAACTCCAACTCAGCTAAATAAATTAATTGCTATTATATACCTAATCGCTGACTAGATCAATGAAATTAATCGGTGTTTATCAATCATCTATTTGCTTTACAAGCACAAAAATATCATTCGTTGAACCTGTGAGAGTTATATTCCTATTTTAAATTGAAATTGATCTAATGACAAATAAAGCTACCTGAATTAAGTTAGTGTGTTACAATGCAAGCTCAATTAAAATTAAATCTTTAATGTACATCATATCTAGCTAGTATTTACTTATTTTCATAGTATCTTGCCATCAAAAATTCAGTTTTATTCTTATTGTATTTATTTTATAAGGCATTTACTATGCAAAAATCAATTTTCGTAGCCGGTTTAGATTTCGGTATTACTAGTTCAGAATTACAAGAACTTTTCGCACAACACGGTAAAGTTATTACTGCTAAAGTTGTTAGCGACAGAGACTCTGGTCAAAGCAAAGGCTTTGGTTTTGTCGACATGGAAAGTGCAACTGATGCACAAGCATGTATTTCTGCATTAAACGGTACAAGTTATAAAAACCGTACTTTGGTTGTTAAAGAAAAAGAAGACAAACCAAAAACAGACGGTGGTTTCCGTGGTGGTAATTCACAACGTAGAAGCTGGTAATATTTAGCTAGGCTTTGCTTAGCTTGATTATCTAAAAGCCACTCGGATTAATTCTGGGTGGCTTTTTATTTAACTACATCGATTTACTCGAGTCAATCACCCCACTCAAATCTGTTAAGATAATGGCTTAGCTTTTTTAATGGATTCAAGCATGACAATTGAGCAACTAGATTATCAAATCGTTCAAACCGCCAACGGACAAACAGGTTATGTTACACTTGGCACTGGTCCAGCACTAATTATGCTGGTCGGTTATTCGGGTAATTTACTCCATTGGAATAGTGAACTAATTTATGCACTTGCCGAGAAATTTACGCTGTATTTACCCGATAATCGCTTGGTTGGACAAACTAATTCAACGAATCCAAGTAGTATGGCTGGATTAGCCACAGATAGTTTAGATTTCATTCAAGCTTTAGGTCTCAAACAACCGTTAATTTGTGGTTGGTCGATGGGTGGGATTATTGCTCAAGCTCTTGCTTATCAACAACAAGACTTAATTGGTGGGTTAATTTTTATTGTTAGTCAACCCGATTATAGCTTCACTCTTGGTCGCCTACATCAATTGGTCAGTACCTTACGCGAAAAACCTAATAAAGAAAATCGTGAACGTTTAACCGAGGTGTTTTTTTCTGGTGTGCCGTCCTTAGAATTACGCAAATATCTCGCTAAAACTATTTTACCAATTAAACACTATGTTTATCCATTTAATGAACACGCACAAGCACTCCAAGATACTGCCGTTGCAACATGGAATTCAGATCACGATCAATTACGCAAAATTAACTTACCTAGTTTAATCAGCGTCGCTAAAAATGATTGGGTTACCGATCCTAAAGCCAGTTTAATCCT
>JAUPUP010000061.1 GCA_030917485.1 Pseudomonadota bacterium | reverse complement strand
TTGTTATAACTGGAGGCAGTGCTTTATTGCCAAATCTTGAGGATTTTGCTAAACAATACTTCGATATGCCGGTTCGGGTTGGCATTCCTGAGTATGATGGTGATTTTGCTGATTTAGTTGCCTCGCCTAAGTATGCAACCAGCCTGGGTTCATTATATTTTGCCCAGGAATATATGTTAAACGAAATTAGTGGTTCTGGTAAAAATTCTTCTGAGAAATTGTTAAGAAAAATTAGGGGTATGTTTTCCCATAAGGGCTGACTCTAGAGACGTGTTGCTCTAGGTTTTAAGGATATAAAATGGATAAATTATTTGACTTGACCACCCTAGATAATCATTATGATATGCAAGAGGTAATGACTCATGTAGGTGAGGTTATCAAAGTAATTGGTGTTGGCGGTGGCGGATGTAACGCAATTGATAATATGGTAAAAAGCGGAGTAAAAAACGTTGAATTTATTTGTGCAAATACAGATGCAAAGGCGCTAAGCCGTAATAAAGCTCATCATTTGTTGCAGTTGGGGCATGGATTGACGCGTGGTCTAGGTGCGGGTAGCCAGCCGGAAGTGGGTAAAAAAGCCGCTATGGAAGATCGAGAGAAGATTGCTGCTTTACTCAAGGGTACTGATATGCTATTCATTGCTTCGGGAATGGGTGGTGGTACTGGTACTGGTGCAGCCCCGGTGATAGCCGATATTGCTAGAAGTTTAAATATTTTGACTGTTGGGGTGGTAACTAAGCCATTTTCTTACGAGGGTGATAAAAGAAAGAAAATTGCCGATGCAGGTATTGCCGAATTAAAAAAATACGTTGATTCATTAATTGTTTTACCCAATGAAAAGCTTTTGTCTGAATTAGATGAAGAGATTTCTATGCGTGAAGCCTTTGCTGCGGCTGATGATGTTTTAAAAGGTGCGGTTTTAGGTATAACTGAGGTAATTAAAACTCCTGGAGTTATTAGTCTTGATTTTGCTGATGTGAAGACAGTGATGTCTGGACGCGGGTTGGCTATGATGGGTTCTTCCTCTTCATGCAATGGACCTGATCGTGCCTCTGATGCTGCAGAAAAAGCCATTTTTAGTCCTTTATTGGATGATGTTTCATTAGATGGAGCAAAAGGCGTTTTGGTTAATATTTCTTCGGCTCCAGGTGCACTTAGAATGAAAGAGTATCACGAAATACTTGGCTTAATTCAAAATCATGTTCATCCTGATGCTGATTTTAAAGCTGGTATGGCTGAAATTGAGAATTTACCGGAAGAGGAAATACGCGTAACTGTGATTGCAACTGGTCTGAGTGATGTGCGTAATAGTGATACTGCATTATTTAATAAAGAAGATTTTGGAGACACCGGCAGTAGTAGTGCTGGTGGCGGTGCTGTAGGCGGTGGTAGTGGTATGGCTGGCAGTGATGCAGCTAATACTGACACCATTACAGACCCGTTTGGAACTAATTTTAATAAGTCTGCGTTTTCGACCCCGTCGTTTTTCCGGAGAAACCGTTCTTGATTTATCAAAGAACATTACATTCTGTAATTACTGCAACTGGGGTTGGCTTACATTCTGGTTGTAGAGTTCATTTAACCTTAAAACCAGCTCCGGTTGATCAGGGTATTGTCTTTGTGCGTATTGATCTGCCTGAGCAGCCACATATTAAATGTCATCCATTTCTAGTTAATGATACCCGATTATCCTCAACGCTGGTTGATGATAATCGGGTGCGGGTAGCCACAGTTGAGCACCTAATGTCTGCATTTGCGTGTTATGGTATAGATAATGCAATTGTAGAGTTATCTGCTCCAGAGATTCCTATAATGGACGGCTCGTCAAATTCTTTTATCTACTTACTTGATCAGGCCGGTGTGGTTGATCAAAGCGCCAAAAAAAAATACATAAAAATCAAGCAAGCTATTGAGGTCAATGAGCCTGATGAAGATAAATGGGTACGCCTAGAACCGTATGATGGTTATAAGGTAAAATTATCAATATGCTTTGATCATCCATTATTTAAGCCAGAACATAGTCAGCTTGAGGTTGATTTTGCTAAGCAATCTTATATCGGTGAAATTTCTCGAGCGCGTACTTTCGCCTTTATGTATGAGGTTGAGAATATACGCAAAAATGGACTAGGTTTGGGCGGCAATTTAAATAATGCTGTAGTTATTGATGACGATACTGTATTAAATGAAGGTGGGCTACGGTTTCAGAATGAATTTGTCAGGCATAAGATACTTGACGCTATTGGGGATTTGTACATTTCAGGGCATCAGATTATTGGGGCGTTTACCGGCTTCAAATCTGGACATGCAATTAATAATAAATTACTTAGAAAACTGCTCAACACCCCCGAAGTATGGGAATATGTCACCTTTGAAGATGAAGAGCAAGTGCCGAGCAGCTTTCACTTGTTATACGGTTAAATATGCCTGCTGCCAGTTAATATTCCTCTCATTATTATCACCATTATGGTGTTTTTTTGCTGCATGATGGCTGCTTGTTGAAAGCGCTTGTTGTTGTGTATCTGTTCCTTTTCTTAAGTCGAAAGTTCTTTGGATAAATTGAGCACAAAAAGACCCGCTTAGTGGCTCAGAGTTAGCATGAGCTGTATCAACGTAATGGTGCGTTTGTGATTTTTTATCATAATGACCAGCTCCATCACGAGTTTGTGGAGCGTGGTGGTCTAACGTAACTAAGCGTCTTTGTGTCGTTGGGTTTGGTAAGACGGGCGCAAAGCCTAGCGTTGACTGCTGCGGTTTGTACCTAACTCGAAATTGAAGTGTTGCTTTACTTGCTCCGGCAGACGACGGGCGAGAATATATTAAGTTAATGTCTAGGTCGGTCTTGGTTACGTTTGCTAGTGTTTGTGCTGCAATAATTGGGTCTAGCGGACAGCTTTTTTGCAAAATTTGCTGCTTCGTCTGGTGGATAAGATCATTCTCAATAGATTGTTGAGTCTTTTCATCAGCGTCAACGTAACTATTTACTTTAGCTGTTAAAGACGGGCTATCTTCAAAATAACTAAACACCAACTGGTGTAACAGCCAAGCTTTTTCTGTTGGTTCAGAAGTGCTGTTTAACATTTCATGCACTGTTTGCTCAATATTTTCGCCAACTTGTTCTCTTATCTCACTAGGGTCACGCTTATCATCAGAAGCCTTCATCTGCGTTATTAGGCAATTATGCTTACCCAATTTGTAATCGCTTGAGGAGATTTCTTGAGTATTTATTTTATCTGATAAACTACTGGTGGCTGATGCTACTGTGGTTAACCGATTGTTTATTGGTTCTGGCATTTTAAATCCTTTGTTCAAAAATCAGTTTGATGAAATTATTATTTCCGGGTTATCATTTTAATGGTGGCTTTATTGTTTAAATAAAGCGCATTGCTTGGCGTTGCTGCGTATTGCTAAACCAAAATCTACAATGATAGAAAACCATAAAAATAGTTGTGTATTTGAGCTTGCTTATACACTTTTATGCTACAATTGTAGAGGATAATTTGATTAAATAAATTCCTTTTTTGGGTTGTTAAAAATTCATGTTCCCATGGTTGTGTGACAGAATAATCATATATACTCTTCGTCTTTGGTTTACTTGCGAAGCTAAAGCTGGACTTTGTCATATTTTATAAATTGCTCCTCATGTACTAATTTGTACATGTTGGGACGTGTCCCCGTCGCAATTTATTGCAATATTCATAGTCCAACATTCAAATACTTTGAGTATAGTATGGACTTTATAAATAAAAGCTTAAAAAGGGATAATTAAAAAAGGAGAATTTGTGCAAGACTGTGTATTATGTAATGAAGATGGCGGGAAGATAATTTATACTAATCATCTTTTTCGGATAGTATTGCCATCAGAACCGGATTATCCAGGATTTACTAGGATAATTGCTAATCCGCATGTTAAAGAATTGACTGATTTGTCTCAATCAGATGCAGAAGAGATTTTTTCTGCGCTATACAATGTAGAGTTAGCAATACGTAAAATATATTTGCCAGATAAGATAAACATAGCCAGCCTTGGCAATGTAGTGCCGCATCTTCATTGGCATATAATCCCCCGTTATATAAATGATAAGCATTACCCTAATCCAATATGGGGGGCTGTTGTTAATCCTGAATATGCTCCTGACCGCAAATTATACGCTTTGGAACAGAGCCTAGTTAGTCAAATAATCTCTATTTGTACACTTCTTTGCGATGTCCAATAGACACAACTTCAACAGTTACAATATTGTCATTAATTACACACAATATCCGGTAATCACCCACACGATAACGCCATTTTTTATCGTGTGAGCCAGTCAAGGCTTTACCCCATAATCTAGGGTTTTCACAATCACTTAATCGTTCGTCTAACCAGTTGATTATTCTGTGTCGAATGGTCTGATTAAGTTTAGATAATTGTTTGTCAGCAATGTCAGAAAATTCAATCTTCCAAACCATGACGTGCCTTTATTTCAGCCATTGAATAAGTTTTTTTACGTTTGCAAATGGCTTTATCAATAGTTTTGCTATCCAAGTAGTCTTCTATACGCTCTAAAATTGCCTCTTTTATTAATTGAGTTTTAGTTATATGCAATTCATTTGCTAAGGTATCAAGAATCATATTTGCTTCTTCTGGTAATCTTATACTTATTGGTGCTGTGTTCATTTTATTTATTCCATGTAGTTTGGTTACACTACATTATAAACTATACCCTACCACTTGTCAATTCTTATGTTAAAATCATGTTTTTTGCTTATGCAGCAATAAGCAGTAAAATGTGGTATACAAATGGAAAACTTTGTTCATTTACGCTTACACACTGAATATTCGGTTACCGATGGCATTTTAAGAGTTAAAGATGTAGTGAAATTAGCCAGCAGCGATCAGATGCTGGCAGTTGCTATTACTGATTTACATAATATGTTTGCCTTAGTTAAATTCTATAGCGCATGTCGTGAAAAAGGACTCAAGCCGATTATTGGTGCAGAGCTTAATGTCAATGCGCCACAGCACAACATGCAATATAAAATTATTGTACTAGTCAAAAATAATTGCGGTTATCGTCAGTTATGTGAATTAATTACTAATTCATATGTTAATAATAAAATTAATGGCATTCCTTACGTTGATGAAAATTGGCTATTTGATTTACACTCTGAAAATTTAATTATTTTATCTGGCGGTATCAGTGGTGACATTGGTCAGCTTTTATTACAACATAAACCAGCTCAAGCATTAGCTAAAGCTAAGCAATGGGCGGCTGCGTATCCCAACAATTATTACCTTGAACTACAGCGAATTAATCATCCCCAGACAAATTATCTAATTCAAGAATTTATATCTATTGCGCATACTGCAGTAATACCAGTTGTGGCAACCCATCCGATTCAGTTTGCTGCGGTAAATGATTTTGAGGCGCACGAGGTGCGTGTGTGTGTTTCTGACTCAGCACAGCTTGATGATGAAAAGAGAAAGTCTAAATTTACTTCGGATCAATATTTTACTACTCAAGCAGAAATGTTAGAAAGATTTGCTGATATTCCGAGTAGTATTATTAATACAGTTGAAATTGCTAAACGCTGTAATTTTGAGATTACTCTGGATAAATATTTTTTGCCAGATTTTGCGACTCCTGACGGTAATTTAAATGAATATTTATCCTTAGAGGCGCATAAAGGTCTTGAATTGAGATTGGCGGAGTTGTTTTGTGATGCTGCGGTAAAAGCAGATAATCAGGGTGTATATCTGGAGCGCTTAAAGATTGAAATTGAGACAATTATTCAGATGGGGTTTGCGGGATATTTTCTGATTGTTGCTGATTTTATCAATTGGGCAAAACAAAATGATGTGCCAGTTGGTCCTGGACGTGGCTCTGGGGCTGGCTCGCTAGTTGCATTTGCTTTGGGCATTACTGATTTAGATCCATTAAGATATAACCTATTATTTGAGCGGTTCTTAAATCCTGAACGGGTGTCTATGCCTGACTTTGATATCGACTTCTGTCAGGATAAACGTGAGTTAGTGATTGAGTATGTAAAACAAAAATATGGCGCTGATGCTGTATCGCAAATTGCCACTTTTGGTACTATGTCATCCAAAGCAGTAATTAAGGATGTGGGGCGGGTACTGGGATTGCCATATGGTTTGTGTGATTCAATTTCTAAATTGATTTTAAATACCCCAGCTAAGAGTTATGGGCTGCTTGAGGCATATGATAAATTTCCGGACTTAAAGGATAAAATTGACAATGGCGGCGATGACGTAACTCGACTATGGGAATTATCTTTGCAATTAGAAGATTTAACCCGCAGCGTGGGCAAACATGCCGCTGGAGTATTAATTGCTCCAAGTAAGCTAACTGAGTTTTGTCCGTTATATTTAGCTGATGGAATGCAGACTTCACAACTGGACAAAGATGATGTAGAGCGGGTGGGCTTGGTAAAATTTGACTTTTTAGGTTTAAGAAATTTAACTATTATTCAAGAAACATTGGCTAATATAAAAATCCTACATGGTATAGAGCTTAAGCTGTCCAATCATGATTTTAGCGACCCTAAAACTTATAAGTTATTGCAGGCTGGCAATACTGCGGCGATTTTTCAGTTGGAGTCGCGCGGAATGCGTAGGGTTTTGGTTAAATTAGAGCCAGACAAATTTGAAGAAATTATTGCACTGCTTGCATTATACCGTCCGGGTCCACTTGGTTCTGGTATGGTGGATGATTTTGTTAAACGTAAAAAAGGTGAGCAGCAAGTTGATTATTTTCATGATAGTTTGAAAGCCTGTTTGGAGCCAACCTATGGAGTTATTGTTTATCAAGAACAAGTGATGCAAATATCACAAATTGTTGGTGGATATACCTTAGGGGGGGCAGATTTACTGCGTCGAGCTATGGGCAAAAAGAAACCGGAAGAGATGGTCAAACACAAAAATATTTTTGTGGAGGGTGCACTAAAAAACGGCTATACCGCCAAACTAGCGGAAAGCTTATTCGACTTAATGGCAATGTTTGCTGAATATGGCTTTAATAAGTCGCATAGCGCTGCTTATGCAGTTATCTCATACCATACAGCTTATTTAAAAGCGCATTATCTTAGCTCCTTCATGGCGGCAACCCTTTCTTCGGAGTTAGATAATACCGACAAATTGCATGAATTTTATCAGGATTGCCTTGAAAATCAGTTAAAAATTCTTCCGCCTGACGTTAATCACTCTAATTATCGATTTACCTCCATTGATGAAACTACGATACGTTATGCATTGGGAGCGCTTAAGGGGGTTGGGCAGCAAGCGGCTTTGTTGATAGTTGAAGAGCGCGAGCAGCAAGGGCTGTTTGGCAATTTTGTTGATTTTTGTAATCGCACCTACAAGAAAGTGAATAAACGCACCATTGAAAATTTGATTAAGGCTGGAGCGTTTGACGCCTTAGAGCCTAACCGGGCTAAGCTGTTGCATAATGTAAATAATGTGTTGAGTAGAATTGAGGAAGAAAAAAATAATGCTAATCAAGGCGTATTATTTGATTTTGACGCCTGCAATTCTGATGATAACCTTTCTGTTATGCTTGAAGATATCCCTGCGTTTAGCCTAAAGGAATGCTTGGCTATGGAAAAGCAGGCTATGGGGTACTATTTTAGTGGCAGTTTATTTGATGAATATAAAGATTTGATTAGTAAGTTGGGGATTGATCCATTAAGCAAATATGCGCAAGGTAGTGAAGATGCCGAAGCCATGTCTAATAATAGTGGTAGCGGTAACGGTTATAATAATCGTGGTGGTTATAATCAGCCACGGGAGAAGATTTTAGTTTGCGGGGTGATTAATTATATAGGTTCGCGTCCTTTAAAAAAAGGTGGTAAAATTTACTTTGTGAATATAGAAGATGACACTTCGAGTATGGAGTTTGTATTATATGATGCGGAATATCAACAGTATCGGGCTTTAGTCCGAGAGGATGAAATGGTGTTTGTTGAAGGTGAGCTTATGTATGACAAATTTAGAAATGAAGTAAAAATAACTGCAAAGCGGATACTAGGGTTAGAGGACATACTAAAAGAGCGGGTCAAAAGCCTAACTTTGCATATTGATAATAATCACAATACGCCAACCAGTAAATATAAACTGGATTATAATGGTTTAGCTCAAATAAAAGCAATGTGTGTAGGCGAAGATGGGGCGACGCTGACTATGCATTATACTAATGCTAATGCGAGGTGCATAATAGAAATTGGAGAACCATATAGATGTATAACTCCTAATTATGAGAATTTTAGTATAATTGCCAAATTATTTGACAAGCGTAATTGGAATATCGGCTGTATTACGCCATGAATCAATATGAGAATTGGCTGGCAAAATATGACTTAGTTGTGACTCGGAATATGAAGGACAAACTTGAAAGATGAAGAGTAAATGCAAAATTTGAATATAGTTGTTTTAGCGGCGGGGCAGGGTAAGCGGATGTATTCTGACTTACCCAAGGTGTTACATAAGATTGGCAATAAGACTTTGTTGGAGCACGTGATTCAAACTGCGCAGCGGTTATGTCCGACTAGAGTTGTTATTGTGTATGGTCACGGTGGCGAGCAGGTGAAGTCACATATCAATAATATATTTGCTGATAATGAATTTGTTTGGGCTTATCAAGAGCAGCAGTTGGGCACAGGTCATGCATTAAAATGTGCTTTACCCCATTTAACCCCTAATGGAGCAACTCTGGTATTATATGGCGATGTGCCGTTAATTGATATAGAATCTTTAACCGAAATGCTTATGAAATATGATGGCAGCAATATTGTAATGTTGACTGCGATGTTTGATAATCCGTTTGGGTATGGCAGGATTATTCGAAATAATGAATCACAAATTATTGGAATTGTGGAAGAGCGTGATACCTCACAAGGTGAAAAATTTATTAAAGAGGTGAATACTGGGTTTTATATACTCCCCAATGGGCGTCTTACTGATTGGGTAAATAACTTATCTAATGATAACAGCCAAGGTGAATACTATATTACAGATTTAATAGCTATGGCGTATAATGAAGGCATTGATATTGATTATATAGAAGCTAAGCATCACCATACGACAATGGGGGTTAATAATAAACTGCAATTGGAATATCTGGAGCGTATGTTTCAGGAATCTTGTGCTAAAATTTTATTGAATAGTGGGATAACGCTGATTGATAAAAAAAGAATTGATATCCGTGGTGAGGTGAATGCGGGCAGAGATTGTGTTATTGATATTAATTGTATTTTTGAAGGTAGGGTTGTACTGGGCAATCGGGTTAAAATTGGCGCTGGTTCTATCCTTAAAAATGTAATTGTAGATGATGATACTGAAATTAAACCATATAGTATAATTGAGGATGCCCAAATAAATAAATCCTGCGTTATAGGACCTTTTTCACGAATTCGTCCCCAAACGGTAATTAATCAACAAGCGCATGTGGGCAATTTTGTTGAAATTAAAAACTCGGTAATTGGATGTGGTTCTAAAGTCAATCATTTAACTTATATTGGTGATGCGGATATTGGAAATGCGGTAAATATTGGCGCGGGCAGTGTTACTTGCAATTATGACGGTAAAAATAAGCATAAAACTATTATTGGCGACAACGTTTTTGTTGGCTCTGGAACTATGCTGGTAGCTCCAGTTAATCTGGGTGAAGGCGGGGTAATTGGAGCAGGGTCAACAATTACTAAAAATACTGAGCCGCATGAGTTAAGCGTAGCTCGAGCAAAGCAGATTACGGTTTTTGGATGGCTTAAAAGGCGCCGTTGAGTTTTGAGAATAATATGCTATACTTGAAGGATAAAGCTTATGAATTTGTATCAGGAAGATTTTTATGCTTGGACGCAAGAGCAAGCAAATTTGGTGAAATTAAAAGCATTTGATAAATTAGATATAGTTAATTTATTTGAAGAGATTGAATGTATGGGTAAGCGTGAAAAGCGTGAGTTAGCCAGTAGACTTGAAGTGTTGCTTATGCATTTGCTTAAATGGAAATATCAGCATGAAGAGCAATCAAAGAGTTGGCAAAGGACAATTAGGGAGCAGCGTCATCAGATTAAAATGGTAATAAAGGATAATCCTAGTTTGAAGTCAGTTATTAATGAATATATGGTTGATGCATACTCTTATGCTCGTGTTAGCGCTGCTGATGAAAGTGGTGTTTTCCTTAAGAATTTTCCGGTGCAATGTGAGTGGGGTATTACTCAGATTTTGGACGAAGATTTTTTCCCATAGTTAATAAATAAAATTAGGGCTGGGGTTTAAATATTAAGTGCAAATGTATAAAAAATGTTAAAATACGTCGGTTAAGCGGATATTTTTTTATGGAATGGTGAATTATGCAGATTAAGCGCATTTGTGCTTTATTCTTGGGTGGCATGTTGTGTGGATGTGGTTTATGGGGTCCAAATTATGCCAAGCCAACGGTTGATACGCCAGAGAGTTGGCGTAGTCCAGACAACTTGTCTTTAATGAGTACTGATGCTGATTTACCAGATACAGCATGGTGGGATAAGTTTCATGATCCGGTCTTGAATAGTTTAATTACTCAAGCTTTAAAAAACAATCCTAGTGTTCAGCAATCAATAGGTAATATTATTCAAGCGCAGGGCCAATTAGAGCAAGTTCAAATGGGTTGGGTGCCAACCCTCACCCTATCCCCTGGTGGTAGTACTTCTGGAGCTTTCAGCAATAATTTAAATAGCACTACAAGCAGCGCTACTGCTGGTGGAAATACAGGCTATCAAGTGAATTTAATTCCCAATTATACTTTAAATATTTTTCAATTAATGCGTCAGATTGAGGCAGCTAACGCAAATTTATTATCTGCTCAATATACTAAGGATGCTATGCGTTTGACAATTTTAAGTCAGGTAGCTAATAGTTATTTTACGCTGTCTGAACAAAATTACCAGCTAGATATACAAAAGCAATTAGTTGCAGATACTGGTAGGTTGTATGATTTAGCCCAAAAACAATATAAAGACGGGTATATTTCACTTTTATCTCTGCAAACTTATCTGCAAAACTATCAAAGTGCTAAAGCTCAAATCCCAATTACGCAAAATAATATTGTTGCTAGCGAAAATGCGTTGCAGGTGTTGATTAACCGTAATCCTGGTCCAATAATGTTGGGTTCTAAATTCAATGATATTCCGATGGAAGGTATTATTCCAGCTAACATTCCGTCTACTGTTTTACGGCAGCGTCCGGACGTAGTCTCGGCAGAACAGCAATTAGTTGCTGCAAATGCTAATATAGGAGTAGCTACGGCAACTTTTTTCCCGGTAATTAATTTAACTGGAGGGGTTGGTACTGCTTCAAATGGATTAAATGGCTTGTTTGCAACGGATAATGACTTTTGGCAGGTTAAGGGTTCGGCTGCCTTCCCGTTAATTAATTTGTCTGCGTTTGGTACAATTAAAACTGCTAAGGGTGCTTATTATACAGCTTATTACAATTATATTAATACGATTAGAACAGCATTTGAGCAAGTTGATAATGGTTTATCTGCACATGATAAACTTACTGCAAGTTACAAAGAACAGGCTAAGGTATACGATAGTACGGTAGTTGCTTATAAACTGGGTGTGGCTAACTTTAATGATGGTTTATACAATGAATTGCAAGAGTTAAACTACAAGGTCAGCGTAGATAATGAGGCAATTACCTTAGCCAATATTAAATTGCAGCAGTTGCAAGCGATTGTTAGCTTATATCAAGCTTTGGCTGGCGGATATAATATTAAGAATACGGAGAGCGCTTATCAGTTTGGAGATGCCCGTGATGCTTAAACTATTTTTTAATAAGTATAAGGTGGGATTTATAGAATGTTAGGAATTATTTTACTGGGTGCACCGGGCGCTGGGAAGGGTACTCAAGCACAGTTTATTTGTGAAAAATTTAAAATACCTCAAATTTCAACTGGTGATATGTTAAGAAATGCTATAAAAGCAGGTAGTGAATTAGGCTTGCAGGCAAAGGCGGCTATGGATAGTGGAGGCTTAGTGTCTGATGAGATTGTTATTGGGCTGGTAAAAGAGCGGTTACAGGCGGATGATTGCAAAAATGGTTATTTATTTGATGGTTTTCCGCGTACGTTGAAGCAGGCTGATAGTCTAGCTCAGGCTGGCGTTGTTATTAACCATGTTATTGAGTTTGATGTGCCGGCCAGTGAGATTATTGCGCGCGTATCGGGCAGGCGGGTACATGTACCTTCTGGTCGTACCTACCATATTACGTATAATCCGCCTAAAGTTGATTGTGTGGATGATATTACCGGTGAGGATCTGATTCAGCGTGATGATGATAAAGAGGATACTATTAAGCGCAGGCTGGCTGTATATAAAGAACAAACCGAGCCATTAATTGGGTATTATCACGATTTAGCTGCAGTTAAATACACCAAAATTGATGGGACTCAAAATGTTGATGTAGTTAAGCAACAAGTGAGTTATGCCCTTAGTTAATGGGGCGCTAGAAGAAGACCACCCCACTATGAAGTGTGGCGGTCGAGAGGTTATATAGTTGGTAGCTTAAGGACTAACCTAATAAAAGACTGGTTTGAGTTGTAGTTGTTGTCCGAAAATCACGGTTACGGGTAACGTCTTCTTGCTGTCCTAATGTGCTTAACATAATTAACTTCTGAATATAGTTAAATTTCTCCTCATCTATAGAATTAATATTATTATCTCGATAATGAGCACTAAAAATTCCTTGTAGCTTATCAGCGGCAAATATTTTTATTAATGCTTTTTTCAATTTTATCTGATCTGCTTTACAGAGTTTATCTTTTCCTTCAGTTGATATACGAATTTTATTCACAACATAATATTCGGCAAAACGTAAACCATTATTTCCAGTAAGAATAGCATTTATATCTTCTTGAGGATTAGTGGGTCCTGTTGTCTGATTCCCATTAATAAGACTATTAACCTTGTTTTCAAACGCATCATAAGCTGATTTTCTATTTGAAATATCTTTTATTAGGACATCAATTTGTTTTAATAGGTATTTAAATGTTTTAACATTATCTTCATTAATTAAATCCTTACCTGACCCAATAAGTGTTGTATAATCATACGGGATGTTAAGAATATTAGCATCCGTATCGTGTGCAAGAAGGGGGCTCTTGTCTGAAAAGATCTGCTTTAACGTATCAAGTAACGTTGTATCAGTTAGGGAATCATTGATTTTATCTGAATAAGTGGCATAAATTTGGACTATTTTAGCCATACCATAAGAATATACATTATTAAAATTAAGCGATGGACGCGCACGTTGTTCTACCTGTATCAAATTGAGAAGCACACTAGCCAAATTTGCCGGACTGAAGCTTAGAGTTTCACAAAAAAGATTGAAGTGTATTGTAGATTCAGCATATACCACAAGTTGATGTAAAATATTGGGAGACATTACCTCTTTTAAAAAATATTTTTTTTGTATCTCGTTTAATTTTAATGTTATTTCATTATACGCAAGGAGAAATGCTTTTGCTTTTTGTTGTGGGTCACCTATTCTTAAGATGCGCTTTACTTCTGAAGTCCATGCTTTTATTATAGATATTTTTATATAATCTTGGTTACTTTGTATCTGAATATTATTCATTGATGCAGTTAGACAATACTCTGTACCTGAACTACCGGATTCTGTGGTATTTGATTGCTGATAATTTATTAATTTTAACAATATTTCTTCTGTAATTTCTCCCAATGTATCGTCTTGGACAATAGCTCGAGTATTATTGTTTATACGCAGCAGTCCAGTTCCTTCTTCCGCATCAATTAGTTCGCTAGTATCTTTATAAACTATAAATGATCTTGTGTCTTTCTTGTAAGAAGCCAGAAAAATCGAGCTACCTTCTCTGAATATCTCAAATCTTGGTGTTATGCCACTAGGAAGCTCACGATGAGTATTATTGTTTTTTATGCTACCTATAGTTAAATAGAGGCAGTTAATAATAGTTAAAAGTGCTGGATTCATCAGTAACATATTTTGAAGTTTTTGTATTTCTTTATCAATGTTATCTTGAGTTGTGCGGTTTGATTTATTAGCTAAAGAAGAAGCTTTTTTTAAAAAATCTTGTAACTTATCTTTGTTTTTAGATGAAGTTATTTCAGTTAAAGCCCTCGCTCCGTTTGATTCAACAACAGCCCGAATATTCCATTCTGGAGACATCGAGCCACCGTAGGCAATTGTTTTATCCTTACTACTAGATAAACGCGACAAAATTCCTTTGCGCTTCTCAGGTTGTAATGATTTTGTTACTAAAGATGTTTCCTGGGTTTTAGCAGCATGAAGAGGATTTTTAGAATTATCATTATTCTCAACACTATTATCATTATTCTCAACACTGAATGCATACCCGCTTTCTGTGGCAAGAATATCTTGTTGGTGTGTTGAATTAGGACTATTATTTGGGTTATTACCGCTATGTGTCGCTACTTGCTGCTTAGAAGTCTTGCTGAGTGGGTTCATGGGTTACCTTTTTTAATAAATTTTACTTATGAAAACACGATTCTAAGCTAAGATAAGTTTGAGCGATAAGTTTTTTTGGGTGGTTTTAAAAAGTAAAATCGTTGGCAGTGAAGTATTAAAGTGCGGTATAATAATCCTGTGGCAGTTGTAAATTTTAGAGTGCAAGTTACAAAAGTATATTAATCATCGACAATATTTATTTTATTTTTTATGTATTATGATATGTATTATGATTTAAACGAAAAAGGAGTTACAAATGAAAAATTTAACTGTATTTTGTAAAGATTTTGAACTAACTGAAGCAATAAAAAATTACTTAGAAGATAAATTATCTTCTCTATATAAGTATATTATGCATAAAGATGAAGATCAGATATCATTTAATGCTAGATTAGGAAAAGTATCCAATCATCATAATCATGGCAAGATTTTTTATGTTGAAGTTAGTGTTCATACTCCTGAGAAGAATTATGGTGTGCGTATTGAGGCAGAGGAGATTTATGCAGCAATTGATATATTAAAAGATGAATTAGCAGAAAACATAACCAACTATAAAGAAAAATCCCGTGATTTGGAGCGCCGGCAGGCATTAAAATTCAAGCAGGACATAAGAGCCGTTGAATAAAGCAGTACAAGTATTCAATATGAGATCATTTGTATAAAATAAGCTCACTTGTTTAAGTGAGCTTATTTTGTTAGTACATGGTTTGTTAACAGGTGAGTTTGAGATTTTTTTAAGGAATAATAATGAATAAGTTTATTATTTTGGATTTTGATAGTACCTTTATTCAGGTAGAAGCTATAGATGAGCTTGCAGATATTGCGTTATATGATAATCATGAAAGGGAGCATATAGTAGCGCAGATTGCTAATATTACTTCTCAAGGCATGGAAGGTAAGTTATCTTTTCGTGAAAGTTTGCTGCAGAGAATCAATTTATTGCAGGCAAATAAAAAACATTTGCCTATTTTAGTTGCGCATTTAAATAATAAAATTTCTTTATCCATAAAGCGCAATTTAGAGTTTTTTAAGCAGTTTGCGGATAATATTTATATTGTATCAAGTGGTTTCCAAGAGTATATTGTTCCAGTTGTAGCTAGGTATGGGATAAAGAAAGAAAATATTTTTGCTAATACATTTGTATATGATAAAGATGGAAATATTATAGGATTTGATGAACACAACCCACTAAGCCAAGATGGTGGCAAGGTAGCGGTAGTGAAGTCCTTAGGCTTGCCGGCGGGTAACGTTGTGGTTATCGGGGATGGTTATACCGACTATGAAATAAGAGCGGCTAATTTTGCAGACGCATTTTATGCTTTTACAGAAAATATAGAACGTAAAAGCGTTCTTGAGTTAGCTGATTTTATTACTCCTAGTTTTGATGAGTTTTTATTTCAGAATGACCTGCCAATGACAATTTCTTATCCAAGAAATCGAATCAAAATTTTACTTTTAGAAAATATTCATCCCTATGCATATAAATTATTAAAAGCTGAAGGATATGGTGTTGAGACCTTAAAGGGGAGTTTAAACGAGGATGAGCTATGTCAAAAAATTCGCGATGTAACTATTTTAGGTATTCGTTCTAAAACCACCGTGAGCAAAAGAGTTCTGGAGCATGCTAAGCGATTGGTAGCCATTGGCGCATTTTGTATTGGAATTAATCAGATTGAGCTCGATGAGGCTGCTGACAGAGGCATATGTGTATTTAACGCCCCATATAGTAATACTAGGAGTGTGGTAGAGCTAGTTTTGGGTGAAATTATTATGTTATTGCGTAATGTAGTTACTAAGAATAATAACCTGCATAAGGGAGTTTGGGATAAATCAGCTCAGAATAGTTTTGAGGTGCGAGGCAAGAAGCTGGGGATTGTCGGCTATGGTAATATTGGTTCGCAATTATCCGTGTTAGCAGAGTCTCTGGGTATGCGGGTATATTATTATGATATAGTTGAACGGCTGCAATTAGGTAATGCAGAAAAGTGCGATACGCTTGAGGAGTTATTATCTGAAGTTGATATTGTCAGTTTACATATTGATGGTCGCGAGAGTAATACACATTTGATTGGTGAGCGCGAGTTTGGTATTATGAAAGACAAGGTTATTTTTATAAATCTTAGCCGTGGGCACGTTGTTGATATTGAAGCATTAGCCAGCAATATAAAAAGCGGTAAAATTATCGGTGCTGCCGTTGATGTGTTTCCGTATGAGCCAAAAAATAATCAAGAAGAATTTGTAACTGAATTACGCGGATTGCCAAATGTTATTTTAACTCCGCATATAGGTGGCAGCACCGAGGAGGCTCAATATGGTATCGGCGATTTTGTGGCCAGGCATATTATTAATTATGTAAATTCTGGTGATTCAACTCAAAGCGTTAATTTACCCAATATTCAATTACCTGAGCTTAAAAAAGCCCATAGGTTGTTTCATTTACATAAAAATATGCCAGGTATTTTAGCCCAAATTAATCAGGTGTTAGCTAAGCACAATATTAACGTATTAGGTCAATATTTAAAGACTAATGAACGGGTTGGATATGTGATTACAGATATTGATACCAAATATAACAAAGAAGTTATTAATGAATTGGGGGAAATCAAGAATACTATCAGGTTTGGAGTTTTATATTAGTAAGAACGTTAAAATATGCTAATAATATAATAATAGAAAATAAACATAGGAAATAAAAAAAGAACTGCTATTAAATGAAACAGTTCTTTTTTTACAATGTTACTACTCAGCCTATATCACTGATAACTGTGTCATACAGTTAAAGCCGCAATCCTCATGTACTTGTTGTACATTGCGGTTGCTTTGTTTAACTTATTCCTTGTTATCAGTGCATATGCTGGCAGTAACCGCTGAGTAGTAACTTTTATAATAATTGCTAATTAATAAAAAGTAGTAATTAGTTGCTCATCATACCAGCACTTGCTTTAGCTTTTTTAGCATGACCTTTAGCTTGAGCTTTGTGAGCTTTAGCTTGAGCCTTGCTAGAGTCCATTTTGTCTCCGCTCATTGCCATGTCATCTGCAAAAGCAGTAGCAGAAAATAAAGCGAATACAGAAGCTACAAGAGCAGCGATTAAAGAATGTTTTTTCATATTATTTCCAATCAAATAAATAATTAATTAATACCAAACGGCATCACAACTGATGAACCCCAACCCATTTAAATATAATCTTTAAATGAATATGCGCGAATTATACACTAAATAGATACGTGTTAGCATAATTTTTTATTTTTATCGTGTCGCATAATTGAATTTGCTTGGGTAAAATTTATAATAAGCCCATTACGATAATATTATTTAGTTATCATTATAGTTATTATTACGATTTACAATTCATTAGTTCTAGGGCGTTATCCAGCATACGATTAGAAAAACCCCACTCATTGTCATACCAGCTAAACACTTTAACCAATCTGCCAGATACCCGAGTTTGAGTAGTATCAAAAATTGATGAATGCGGGTTATGATTAAAATCACACGATACTAATGGTAAATGATTAACCGATAATATCCCTTTTAATTTTTCTTGAGAGGCTTTAATAATTGCCTGATTAATTTCTTCGGTACTAGTATCGCGTTTAGCAGTAAAAGTTAAATCAATTAGCGAAACATTGGCAGTGGGCACTCGAATAGCCAGACCATCTAATTTACCTTTTAATTCTGGCAATACCAACCCTACTGCTTTAGCAGCTCCGGTCTTAGTTGGAATCATGGATAGGCTAGCCGAGCGTGCTCGGTGCAGATCGCTATGATAATTGTCCAGAAGCATTTGGTCGCTGGTAAATGAATGAATAGTTGTCATGAGTCCAGATTCAATGCCAACCAAGTTGTTTAAAACTTGGGCAACTGGAGCCAGGCAGTTGGTGGTGCAAGAAGCATTTGATACGACGGTCATATCTGGAGTAAGAATATGATGGTTTACTCCGTAGACTACCGTTGCATCTACATCGTCTGCACCTTGTGCCGAGGCACCTGGTGTTGAGACACCTGGCGCTGAGATTAATACTTTTTTAGCGCCGGCAGCTAAGTGTGCACTAGCTTTTTCTTTTGAAGTAAATGCCCCTGAGCATTCTAATACTACATCAATATCTAATTGTTTCCAAGGTAATAGTTTAGGATCACGTTGGTTAAAAAATTTAATTTTTTGTCCAGCAATAACTAACTGATCATGATGTGTTTCTATTTCATAATTAAAATGTCCATGTATAGAATCATATTTAGTGATATGTGCATTGACAGCAATATCGCTGCCTAGATTATTTACCGCAACTAGCTCAATATCATTAGTGCGTTTTAATTCAAACAAAGCGCGTAAAATACACCGCCCAATGCGACCATAACCATTAATTGCAACTTTAATTGCCATATTTAGCATTCCTTAGAAAGGTTAAACAGAGGCAAACATTTTAACATATTTTATAAAAGAATACGTATTTATGCAATATACGCATTTATTTCAAATGGATATTTAAGGCATAAAGAGTGCGCCCTTTATGCCGCAGGTTTATTCAGTTGCCAGTTCAGAATTGAGCTGTTGCTGTTCTTCTTGAATGCTTTCTTTAATCCATTTCTCCCACATATCTGGAGTTTCTAAGCTGATTTGTCCTATTTTACCTTCTCTAAAATCTTGAATAATAATAGTTCCAGTTCTTTGATAATCAATTATTCCACCAGGTATAATGCAGCCACGTTTTTTACCAATGAGTTCTAGGATTTGATCATCTTCTAAAGCAAGGTCAGTGGATTTGAGTTTGTAGCGGTTACAGCAGAGTTGAGGATAGTGTAGCTTTAGATAATTAATTAGATAAAGGGCGCATATTTCTTCATCTAATGCATTGCGCCCAATGCTATTACATAAAGCTAGATGATAGCCAACTTGCGCATAGTGAATTTTTTGCCAAGTCATTCCTGGAGTATCATAAATTAAGAAATCATCAGCTAAGGTTAAACACTGGTTTGCTTTAGTGACTGCTGGGATATCTCCAGTTTTAGCTGATTTCTTACCAATTAATTGATTGATTAAGGTTGATTTACCTACGTTGGGAATGCCGGTAATCATGACGCGCAGTGGCTTTTCAAAGCTATTGCGGTTGGGAGCAAGCTCTCTGCATAAGCGGATAATTCGGTTGCGTTGTTTAGTATCATTCATATCCGCAGTTATAGCAGTGGTATTATCTTGTTTCTGAAAGTATTCTAACCATAAGCGGGTAATGCCCGCATCGGATAAATCACTTTTATTTAACAGGCGGATCTTTTTTTTGTATTGTATAATATTTTGAATAAGTGGGTTACAGCTAGAAAATGGTGCTCTGGCATCCAAAAGCTCAATCACTATATCAATATCAGCTACCAATTCTTTAATTGCCAATTTGGCTTTATTCATGTGCCCAGGGAACCATTGTATTGTCATTTTTTTCTCTATTTTAAGCAACAAAAATTGTGCAACATAATATGCAACATAATATGCAACATAATAGTTACATCTATTATATATTATATGTTGACTAATATATAATATGTAATGTATAATTCTGTCAGGAAGATAGGGAGCGGATACTCCCCACCTTGCAGCTATCTAAGGTTGCTGCGTTGGTTGTTCTTTCCAACTTTGAGCCGGATGCTTATGGTGAAGCTGAATCCGGCTTTTTTCAAAGTTTTCAAGAAACCCACCGTTGCTAAGATTACTCCTAACATGAATGTGCCCCTTTAAAAAAGTTAAGCACATTCTACGGAATTTAGCATATTCCATAGAACATGCCATGCCTTGCAATTGCAAAGCACCCACCATTATATATTATAAAATATATTTGATGTATTATTAAAGATAGTCGATTATCCGGAAGTGATTTGACATATGTGTATATTACAGGCTACATTGCATCGTAAATTATTAGTGCTTAAATTTTGACACATAATATATACGTGTAGTATACTGTGGTCGGGAAGATAGGGAGCGGATACTCCCCACCTTGCAGCTATCTAAGGTTGCTGCGTTGGTTGTTCTTTCCAACCTTGAGCCGGATGCTTATTTTGATGGTAAGTCCGGCTTTTTTCAAAGTCTTCAAGAAACCCACCGTTGCTAAGATTACTCC
>JAUPUP010000060.1 GCA_030917485.1 Pseudomonadota bacterium | reverse complement strand
TAAATTGATTATTTTTGAGATTTTACAGACATTATGATAGCATAAAATGCATAGAGTGACAAGTGAAAAAATAAAAAAGGAACACGTTGCTAAAAAAATGCTCCGACCGTCACCGGTAGCCAATAAGCCACGAAAAAATATAAGGAATATAAAAAATTAGGCGAAAAATTACGGTAAAAATGTTTTGCAATTTCATTAGAAGGTATACTAAAATCTTCTATGAAATTCTTCTGACTTTGCTTCCAGTTTTGGCATTAAATTTTAAAGGTAAAATATTTTTAAACGTAAATTTTAAATATCCAAAAATAGCTAGTATGGAAAATTTCAACAAGTACACTAAACTTTTAGGAGAAAACCATGAAAAAAATTTTAATGTTTATTATCACC
Organism: Pseudomonadota bacterium; assembly: GCA_030917485.1. Taxonomy (GTDB): domain Bacteria; phylum Pseudomonadota; class Gammaproteobacteria; order Burkholderiales; family UBA11063; genus Aquella. The sequence goes on along the minus strand of JAUPUP010000060.1, from coordinate 4,583 downwards.
TTTATCCTTCTTTTCACTTCATCTTCAGCCATAGCACAAAATGCAGTTCAAGACCCAGTCCAGGTAAGAATTATAGTTAACTTACCCCCTGAAATAAATGGATATCGAGATTTTAGTATATGTGGCCCAAATGGTTTTTGGGCAGAATATGGTATGCAATATGATGGCATCCAAACATTTACCGAAGATGGCTCATATGCATTACATTTTGATAGAAAAGGTTGGTCGGAATGGGGTCAAGGCAGTTTTGACCTGGTTAAGGGTAAAATCACTAATTTAGAAGTTGATGACTCTGCTGTAATTACGGCTACCTTGTCGGAAGACCCTAACACTGGGCTGCAAGTTCTTGATATAGAGGAAAAGGACGTTTCGAAAACCTTGAAAAACTAAAGTGCCACAAAAGTAAGTTGTTCTGTGTTGCACTTACTAAGAAGTATTAAAAAGTCCCACACTTATTAAAAAGTGGAGTTAAGCTCTAGGACTGCCTGTGCAGCCTTAGAGCTTGCGTTATTTTTAAGCATATTATGCAATTGATAAAATTTGTCTATCATATATTGCTGCCTATCTTTGTTTTGGTAGAGTTCAATAAAATGTCGAGCTAAATTTTGCGGAGTTGCCACGTCTTGAAGTAACTCTTCAGCTACCAGCTCATTTAATAAAATATTGGGTAAGCCAACATGCTTAATATATAATTTCTTTTTCAGCAGCCACTCAGTAAATTTTGACACCTTATAACTGATAATCAATGGTTTTTTACATAGCGCAACTTCAAGAGTCACAGTTCCGCTTTTAGCTAGTACCATATCACTAGCGCAAATTGCCTCGCGGGTTTGATTAATCAATAGCTTATATTTAAAATTCACTTCTGCACTATTCAGGGTTTGTGTAAGCAAATCATATCCGTACTGATTGACAACTGGAAATAAAAAGGTCACTCCAGGAATAGACTGGCTAATTAAATTGCATGCTTCAATAAAAATCAGACCTAAACTTTGAATTTCACTTTTACGACTGCCCACTAAAACAGAAAAAACAATACCACTTAAGTCAAGATTGCGCTTATAACTATTAGTATCGACATTCAATTCAATTTCATCAGCTAAAAGATGCCCTACAAATTTAGCTCGAATCTGCTCCTTTGCATATAATGCCTCTTCCATTGGAAAGATACATAACATCAAATCAGTAGATTTTTTAATTTTAAAGATGCGCTTATACCGCCACGCCCAAATTGTTGGACTTACATAATGTACCGTTTTTATTCCAGCCTGCTTTAATTTTTTTTCAACATAAAAATTAAAATCAGGTGCATCAACACCAATAAAAACATCAGGCTTAAACGCTATGATTTGCTTAATTATTTTTGAGCGAACTACTAGTATTTTTGGTATAGATAAAATAACGTCAAGCCCATACCCACCTATGGAAAGAGTGTCCATAGTATGGTATGAAATAAACCCCTCTTGTGCCATTTTATCGCCACCAATGCCAAAAAACTCTATATTACCACTATACTGTAATTTAAGTTGATGGATAAGTTTGGCAGCCAGAATATCACCAGAAGGTTCACCTGCAACAATGGCAATTCTTAACACTACTTTAATCTCCAATTATGTATTTTTAGCGAATTATACCACGCGTGGATTGATTAAAAAAATCTACATACACCTGTAATTCTTTTTGCTCAACTGCTAATTCAGTAATATATCCTTTGGCTTCATTAAACGACAAACCATTACGATATAAAATTTTATATGCATGTTTAATATTTTCAATCTGGTGCATAGTAAATCCACGGCGCTTCAATCCTTCAGAATTAATGCCTTTTGGCTCAGCACGATAACCAAAAGCCATGGTGTATGGAGGAATATCCTGAGCAACTCCAGTAGCGCCAGCAGTCATTGAGTGTTCACCAATAATAGTAAACTGATGCACTATCGAATATCCGCCTAAAATCACCCAGTCCTTTACATGCACGTGACCACCCAGAGCAACGCTATTTGCAAATATAGTATGGTTGCCAATCACGCAATCGTGAGCCACATGCGAATATGCCATGAAAATATTATCATCACCAACTGTAGTCAGACCAATCCCGGTTACAGTACCAGTGTGTAAGGTTGAAAATTCACGAATAATATTATTATCGCCAATCTCCAGCCGAGTTGGTTCTCCACTATATTTTTTATCTTGTGGCGGTTCACCCACACTAGCAAACTGAAAAATTTTATTATTCTTGCCTATAACCGTATGGCCTTTAATTCCAGCATGGTTGCCTATCGTAGTATCCTCACCAATAACCACATTTGGACCAATAACTGCATACGCCCCTACCGTCACACTCTCATGCAATTGAGCACCTTTATCTACTATTGCCGTGTGATGAATATTTGTCATTTTCTTAAACCTCCCTTTTTGCCGTCAATAGATCAGCCTCAGCAGCTAGTACTCCATCTACCAAAGCTTGAGCCCTATATTTAGCTAATCCACGCATACGCTTAATTAATTCAACTTCTAATACCAAAGTATCCCCAGGTATTACCTGCCGTTTAAATCTGGCATTATCAATACCCGCAAAAAAATATATCTCATTCGACTTTCTTGCTTCCCCAATGCTCAACACCCCCAATATACCAGCAGCTTGAGCTAATGCTTCAATAATTAACACTCCAGGCATAACCGGATAATCAGGAAAATGTCCAGTAAAATATGGCTCATTAATCGTAACATTTTTAATCACTTTAATTCTTTTACCCATTTCTATATCAATAATTCTATCTACCAGTATAAACGGATAACGATGGGGTACCTGTTTCATTATTTCAATAATATTAATAGGTAATTCGGGGGTAGGTACTAGCATATATCTCTTCTCCACTAAATAATACTCTTTTACTCTTAGGCTTTCAAGTTAATACTTTGTCATATTTTGTAATACACTCCTCATGTACTTACTGTACATGGTGGGACAAGTCCCCGTCGTATCTTACTGCAATATTCCTCGTCTAAACTTGAAATACTGCGAGTATGTAAAATATCTCTTTCAAGTTTTAATTCTGAACTGAGAATTTTGCAATTTTATCTTCCAGTTCTTTTATTCGTTTATGCATTTCATTTAAATGCCTCACATGAACGGCATTTTTTGCATAATCTTTATAATTACTAAATGGATAGGCTGCCATATATAAATCCGGGGTAGTAATATTTTTACCAATGCCGGTAAATGCCCCAATTATAGCATGATCACAGATATTTATATGATCTGCAATACCAGAATGTCCAGCTATAATACAGTATTTACCAATAGTCGTGCTTCCGGCAATACCAACATGAGCAGCTAGCACAGCATGCGCACCAATCTTACAGTTATGCGCAACTTGCACCAAATTATCAATAACAACACCATCTTCAATAATTGTAGGACTAAACGTACCGCAATCAATAGTAGAATTTGCACCAATTTCTACATTGTTTCCAATTATCACACCACCAACCTGGGGTATTTTATGACGGCGCTTTTGCTTATCTGGAGCATAACCGAAACCGTCAGAACCAATAACAACCCCACTGTGTAAAATACAATCATCACCAATGACAACTCTAGCATAAATAGTTACGTTCGGATAAATAATTGTATTTTTACCTATAGTAACATTATCACCAATCACCACATTAGGATAAATCTGACAACCCTCACCTAATTGTACGTTATTACCAACCACCACATTATCTGCAATTGCGCAATTATCACTAATAATAGCGCTCCCAGCAATAACCGCACTTTTTTGAATACCTATTGGCAGCCGTGGCAACGGGTTAAATAACTTACTCACAAAACAATAATACAATAATGGATCATCCGTAATGATTGCTGGTAGATCAGTATGCATTTTATCATTTTCACGAATAATTATGGCGCTTGCCTGACATTTTGCTAACTCAGGAATAAATTTTTTATCCGCTAAAAATGTAAGGTCACAGCTTCTTGCCTCTTTAGTAGGGGCAACTGCGGAAACATCAACATCTTTACCCCACAGCGTGCCACCAAATTTTGCAATAAGGTCAGATAACTTATATTTAGTCATATTTTGCAATCCTATCATCCTATTCTATCTAGTTTTTGACTGACTAGGAACCGCTAAAGAAGAGCCTCCACTTGGATTAGTTGCGCCAGCCCCAACTCCTGGTAACGGCTGCTTTTCAATATTATCTAGCTGTTTAATTATTTCGGCACTATTCATTTGATTTAACTGGTCAATAACCTGGTCAGTTAAATCATATTTTGGCTTAGCATAAACTAATTGATTAGAAGTTAATACTAAATCATATCCGCCTTTATCACTAATCTCTTTTAGTATTGCATTAGTTTTATTCAAGACTGCAGCTGACGCAAAATCTTGAGTTCTTTGCGCATTCTGCTGAAATGTTGCATATTTTTGCTGAAACGCCATTTGATCCTTCTGATAAACCGCCTGTAATTTCTCTAACGCTGCCCGATCAGATGGATACAATTTATCCATACTGGGGGCTTTTTTCATAATTGCCTGCATTTGATTTTGTTCACTTACTATATTGTTATTCAT
>JAUPUP010000059.1 GCA_030917485.1 Pseudomonadota bacterium | reverse complement strand
TGCACAATTTATATAGTATAATATTGGTTCAGCGCTTAAGAGCCGAGAAAGTACTTTGTAATTATAATTTTTTATAAATTATTACATGTTCTCAAAAATTTTATAATTTTATAACTTTTTAAGTTAAGGAATAAGATAATAGTATGGCAAGATTTACTGTATCCGATTGTATGGAAAATATTAGCAACCGTTTTGATATGACTTTAGCCGCAGCGATGAGAGCTAGGCAAATTGAATCGGGTAATGCAACATTATTAGAAAATAGTGAAAATGATAAACCAACTGTTTTGGCGCTCCGTGAGATTGCAGAGAACCTTTTCTCTAAAGAAATATTGAATAATATTGAATAAGTTGGTTATTTAACTTCTGGCATTATTTATTTATCTAAGTCAAAGATTACGTCACTGCAAATACCAACTAAAAATCCGCTACTCGGCGGTTAATGCCAGCGTATGAAAGCTTAAGAGCACATAACAAGCTAAACACAAAGCAGCACTAACACTAAAAGTAGTAATAACATGGCTTTAGATTATGGTATATATAATGGATTGGTTGAAGAGAAGAAGCAAATCTTGTTTAGGAATGCTCAATCTCGACTTAATCCTAAGCAGTTTCAAATAGTAAAGCTCGCCTTTGAGGTTTCAAGCTATGCGCATGTCAATCAAAAGCGTAAAAGCGGTGAACCCTATATTACACATCCGCTTGAGGTAGCCACTATTGTTACAGAATGGGGGCTTGATGAACAAACTATAGCTGGTGCTATACTCCATGACGTTGTTGAAGATACCGAAGTTACTAAAGCTGATCTAGAACAAATTTTTGGTCCTAGTATTGCTGAATTGGTTGACGGTGTTACTAAGCTCGAACAGCTTAATTTTGAGTCTGCAAAAATAGCTCATGCTGAATACTTCAGAAAAGTAGTCCTTGCCATGGCAAAGGATGTGCGGGTTATTTTGATTAAGTTAGCTGACAGACTACACAATATGTTGACATTAAAAGCAATGCGCCCGGATAAGCGTAAAAGAATTGCGCTAGAAACTATGGAGATTTATGCCCCAATTGCCAATAAAATTGGCTTACATAAGGTTCATATCCAGCTAGCCGAGGAAAGCTTTAAGTATCTGTATCCATTCCGTTATAGTGTTATTGCTAAAGCGGCAAGCCATGCGCAAAAAAAACGGTTGCCGATTATCGAAGAGATTCTGCAGAATATTGGTAATTCTTTAAAATCTAATGGCATAACTGCACAATTTATTTATCGGCAAAGAAGTATTTATAACTTATACCGTCGAATGCAGCTTGGTGGACAAAGTTTTAATCGCATCTATGATGTTTTTGAAATAAAAATCGTGGTTAAAAAAATTGGCGACTGTTATTTAACTATTGGGGTATTGCATAGTTTATATCAACCAATTCCGGGCACATTTAAAGACTATATAGCTATTCCGAAAAGTAATGGTTACCAATCTTTGCATTCTACATTAATGGGTCCTCATGGTACTCCACTGCAACTGCACATTAGGACATTGACTATGGATCAGGTTGCGGAAAATGGTATAATCAGCCATTGGTTGAACCGACAAAATGATGATGAATTATTATCCGCCAATCAAAGGACCAATAGTTGGATAAATAATATTTTAGACATTCAATCAAGCACTTTTTCAGCGGATGAGTTTCTAGATAACTTAAAGCAAGACTTATCGCCTGGAGATATTTACGTATTTACTCCAAAGGGTAAAATAATGCTGTTACCCAGGGGGTCAACGGTTCTTGATTTTGCTTATTTTATTCATAGTGACATAGGTAATCATTGCCACATTGCGTATGTTAATCAAAGAATGGTTAAACTAGATTATAAATTAAACAATGGAGAAATCATAGAAATTGTAACTAAAGATAGTGTCGAACCTTCTGAGGAATGGTTGTCTTTAGTTGTGTCTGGCAAAGCTAAGAGTAAAATTAAACAATATTTCAAAGAACAGAAATATGATGAAGATGTAAGTAACGGCATTCGCTTACTAAATCTTACGATGGCTATATTTGAGCCGAATATTACAGTAACAGATGCAATGCTGGATAAGCTAAATATGCCCAATTTTAGTATAGAAGAATTAAAACACATGGTTGGCAATGGCAGCTTGTCCGCATTAAAGATAATTAAACAAATTTTAAACTATGATGAGGATGCATTATTAAATATTAAGTTAAGCCAATGTGTCCACATACCAATTATTCAAGATGAATCGTGTCTGCCACTGCCTGGAGAGAAGGTGCTTATAAAAATAACTCGGCATGGAGAATTGTTGATTCATCGGCTTAATTGTAAAATAGCTCGTAAGGGTGGACTTGATAATTTAACTTATGCCCTTATAATAAATGATACAACTTATAAATTTGCCACTAAAATACAAGTCTTGATGTCAAACCAGACTGGAACTTTTGCAAAGTTGTCTAGCGTTATTGGTAATAAGGGAATTAATATTATTGAACTAGTCCAAGCAAGCGACAATGATGATATTGCAGATGTTTCCGCCACACTGAGTGTAAAAACACTTGATGAAGCTGAGGATTTAATTAGGGTGCTCTTAACTAAAGAGTTTGTAAAAACAGCAATCTTAAAATTTAGGGAATAAAATGATAACAAGCAATGCGCAAGATAAAGAAAACAATATAAATATGGAAGACCTGATTGACTTCACTCCGATTATACCATTAAAAGATGTAGTCATTTTTCCTAATATGGTAGTTCCGCTGTTTATTGGTAGACAAAAATCTATTTACGCTCTTGAAGTGGCTGCTAAAAAAGACAATATGGTTATTTTGTTAAGTCAAAAAGATCCACAAGATAATGATATAACCGCCAAAAACATTCATGAAATTGGCACATTGGCTAAAATTCTTCAGGTATTAAAATTACCCGATGGTACTAACAAGGTATTAATTGAAGGTAAAATTAGAGCACAAGCAGTTAATATAGTTGAGCACGATGGATATTTAGTGGCAAGAACAGTTGCTCTTCTTACTAAGCATGATATTGGTGATGTAAGTTTAGAAGCACTGCGTCGCGAAATAATTCAACAGTTTGACGAATTTGCCCGTTTAAATCAAAAAGTGCCAGATGAAATAGTGGGTTTAATTTCTAAAATAGAAAATATTGAGCAGTTAACTGATGTGATTACTACGCATGTAGTGGTAGACTTACAAATTCGTCAAGATTTGTTAGAAACTGTATCATTAAAAAAACGTTTAAATAAGTTATTGCGTGAGCTTAATCGTGAAATTGAAATATTAAATGTAGAAAAACGTATTCAGGGACGAGTAAAACAGCAAATTGAAAAAAATCAGAAAGAATATTATTTGCATGAGCAAGCCAAGGCAATTCAACAGGAACTTGGTGAAGAAGAAGAGTTAAGCGAGATTGAAGAGCTAGAACAGAAAATCAAGAAAGCAAAAATGCCTAAGGAAGCTGAAACCAAGGCTAATTCTGAATTAAAAAAACTCAAACTTATGCCACAGATGTCTTCTGAAAGTTCGATAGTTAGAAATTATATTGAACATCTGATTGATCTGCCTTGGGATAAAACCACTAAAGTTAATCGTGATTTAAACAAAGCTCAAAAAGTTTTGGATAAGGATCATTATGGCTTAGAAAAAATTAAGGAGCGGATTATTGAGTTTTTAGCGGTACAACGTCGGGTTGAAAACAACAAATCGCCAATCTTATGTTTTGTTGGTCCTCCTGGAGTAGGTAAAACATCTCTAGGTGAATCTATTGCAAGAGCTACTGGGCGTAAGTATGTGCGAGTTGCTTTGGGTGGCCTGCATGATGAAGCCGAGATACGCGGACATCGTAAAACTTATATTGGGGCTATGCCGGGTAAAGTTTTACAAAATATTGCTAAAGCTGAAACAAAAAATCCGTTATTTTTGTTTGATGAGATTGATAAACTAGGTTCTGATCATCGTGGCGATCCAGCATCTGCCTTACTTGAAGTATTGGATCCAGAACAAAATAAAACTTTTGTGGATAATTACACGGAAACTCCATTTGATTTATCGCACGTGATGTTTGTAGCAACTGCAAACTCATTAAATATTCCTGGGCCACTCAGGGATAGGATGGAAGTTATTTTATTATCCGGATATACTGAGCAAGAAAAATTAAAAATTGCCGAGCAATACTTATTGCCGAGACAAATTAAAAATACTGGGTTAAAAACTGGTGAAATTATTCTTAAGAATGAAACCATTTTAGATGTTATACGTTATTATACTATGGAAGCTGGAGTGCGTAACTTAGACAGGCAGTTAAATAAAATATGCCGTAAGGTGGTAACTCAGATAGACACTGGCAAAACAAAAAAAGTAACGGTTAAAAAACCTAATTTACATGAATTCTTAGGGGTTCAAATTAACGATTTTGGTGTAAGCGCGCACGAAAACCGGATTGGTAGAGTAACTGGCCTTGCCTGGACTGAGGTTGGAGGCGATGTATTAACTATTGAAGTTGTTGCTATACCGGGTAAAGGTAATGTTATTCGTACCGGTAAATTGGGTGATGTAATGCAAGAATCAATTCAAGCAGCAATTAGCTTGGTTAGAAGTCGCTGTAATGCATTGGGAATTGAAGATGATTTTTATGAACACAAAGATATTCATGTGCACGTGCCGGAAGGAGCAACTCCTAAAGATGGACCTTCCGCCGGAATTGCGATGGTAACCGCAATTACCTCAAGCTTAAACCATGTACCAGTTAAATCATCGGTTGCGATGACTGGTGAGGTTACTTTATATGGAGAGGTATTGCCTATTGGTGGATTGAAGGAAAAAATGTTAGCTGCGCTGCGAGCCGGAATTAAAACTGTAATTATTCCTGAAAAAAACGTGAAAGATTTGGAAGATATTCCGGATGAAATAAAAGGTGGTTTAGAAGTTATTCCGGCAAAGAGCATCGACCAAGTATTAGAGGTGGCTCTTGAATATAAACCGATGCCGATTGAGAAAATTACTAAAATACCATTAAAAGAAGTAGCCGCTGCTACAAAAACTAAAAAACCTTCAACTGCTAAATTAAAGAATGGCATTACTTCGGTACAGTGATTGCTGTGGTAAAGTATTAGTAGTGAAATATTGGTAGTGAAAGCTTTTAAACAAAAAATTGATAGACTAGTCCCGGGCAGCGATGCCTGGGCTATTGCTAATTTATATCAAAACAGCCAGCAAAATAGTCCAGATTGTCATGCCCCGCTTTTAGTAATTGTTAATGACGCTTATACTGCTAATCGTTTGATTGATGAAATCAGGCTCTTTAACTCTAAACTCAGGGTTAGTATATTTAATGACCATGAAGTTTTACCTTACGAACGCCTATCTCCCTCTAAAGATATAATTGCCAACCGACTAACTACCTTATGGCAAATCAGTTATGACTTACTCGATATTGTAATTGTACAATTAACTGCACTACAAACCAAGATATGTCCTAAGGAATATCTAAATGCTCGGGTGATGTTATTAAAAATCGGCGATAAAATTTCTACAACTAATTTAAGACATAATTTAGTCAGCAGCGACTACACCAATGTTGAGCAAGTATATGAATCGGGCGAATTTGCTATTCGTGGTGGAATAATAGATATAATGCCGATGGGGAGTAAGCAGATCGTCAGAATTGACTTATTTGATGATGAAATAGACTCACTCAAGATATTGGATTATAAGACGAAGGAAACCGTGCAGAGTGTCTCTGAATATCAGCTTATGCCTGCACGTGAATACCCAACGGACAAAAACGCACTGCATTCATTCATAGACCACTTTAAAAACTATTTTTTCAAAAATCATTTTAGTCAGCCACAGCAATATAATAATTCGGCTCATATAGGTTTAGTTGATTCTGACTTATTAAGAGAGTTAAATAATGGTCTGCTGCCGCCGGGAAGCGAGTTTTATTTACCATTATTTTTTGAGTATACGGCAAGTTTATTTGATTATTTAGATGATAAATGGCAGATTGTATACTTTCAGGATGCTCTGCAACACCTTAATTTAAACTGGCAGGATATCAACCGACGCTATAATTTATGTGGTTCTCAATATCCGTGTTTAAAGCCTATTGAACTATTTTTGACGGTAGATAGTTTTTTTGGCAATATTCGTCAGTTTAATTCATTTGAGATCCAGCAATCTGGTGAATTAAATTCACAAATTAAGCTGTTACAAGATATTGCAATCAATAATAAACTAGCTGATCCATTAACTAAACTAAAGCAGTTTAAGCACTCCTTTGCTGGAAAAATAGTTATTGTTTTAGATAGCTTAGGCAGAACTGAGATAGTTCGTAAAACTCTAGATAAACATGGTTTAGCCACTCAAATAGTTAATGATTTATCTGTATTAATCAATGAAAATAGCCCACCTAGTATATCTACACTAAGCGGATCAGTAGCAAATAATCCCTATGATACTCCAATATATTTAATTAAAGCGGTACTGTATAATGGATTTATTGTAAATAATATTGCCTTTATTACAGAGCAGGAATTATATAAATTTGGCAGTAATTCCAGCATGAATAATGCGGCTGACAGTTACAGCGTTAATGCCAGAGATGATACTAGCAGCCGTGGTTTGGGTGGGTATTCTAGTAACAGACGCCGGCATAAAAATAGTAATGCAGTTGAAAGCGATGCAATTATTCGCGACTTATCTGAAATTGAAGTTGGTGATTACGTAGTTCATATAAATCATGGCGTGGCTAAATATCTTGGATTAAGTACTCAGACAATATCTGATATTGAATATGAAATGCTGGAGCTCGAATATCAAAATGAATCACGTTTATTTATTCCTGTAAATAATTTACATTTAATCAGTCGTTATAAAAAATCGGATAGCGGGATTGAGATTAAGGTTAATCAATTAGGTTCTGCTCAGTGGGGTAAAATAAAAGACAAAGCGCTCAAAAAAATTGATGATATGGCAGCAGAGTTGCTTGAATTGTATGCGCAACGAGAAATGCAGCAAGGAAATAAATTTATTTTGCCAGATGAGTATCCTCAATTTGCAGAAAGTTTTATGTATCAGCCAACGGATGATCAAGTAAGCGCAATTGACAGCATTATTAAAGATATGTTGTCAATTAAGCCGATGGATAGATTAATTTGTGGCGATGTTGGGTTTGGTAAAACCGAAGTAGCTATCCGCGCAGCATTTATTTGTGCTATGAATGGCAAGCAGGTTGCAGTTTTGGCGCCTACTACCCTGCTTACTGAGCAGCATTATCAGAATTTTCTTAATCGATTTGCTGGGTTTCCGATTAATATTGCCGAAATTTCTCGGTTTAAAACTAAACAAGAGATTACCCAAACATTAGAATTGGCAAAATCAGGTAAAGTTGATATTATAATTGGGACGCATAGATTAATCCAAAATGATGTTCAATTTGCTAATTTGGGTTTGGTAATTATTGATGAAGAACATCGCTTTGGCGTAAAACAAAAGGAAAAATTAAAACAACTGCGGGCTAATATCGATTTTTTAGCAATGACTGCTACCCCAATACCCCGCACATTATCTATGGCGATGGAAGGACTGCGTGATTTTTCGATTATTGCAACTCCTCCTAAACGCAGATTAGCTATTAATACTATAATTGCTTATGATGAAGATCGTACATTAAGAGAAGCTGTGTTTAGGGAAATAAGCCGCGGCGGTCAAGTATTTTTTCTGTATAATGATGTAGAAAATATTGATAAAATGTATCAGAGATTAACTAAATTAATTCCAGAAGCAGCGGTTACTATTGCACATGGGCAGATGAATGAACACCAGCTTGAGGAGTCAATCCGCAGCTTCATTAAGCAGCGCTTTCATATATTGCTATGTTCAACCATTATTGAGACTGGGATTGATATTGCTAATGCAAATACCATTATCATTTATAGAGCGGATAAGCTTGGTCTTGCCCAGCTTTATCAATTAAGGGGGCGGGTAGGCAGGTCGCATCACCAAGCATATTGTTATCTAGTTATTCCTGAAAATGTTACCTCTAACGCAGAAAAACGCTTAGACGCAATTAAAATGACTACTGAGCTTGGCTCTGGGTTTAACCTAGCGGTACATGATTTGGAAATCCGTGGTGCTGGGGAAATATTAGGCGACAGTCAATCCGGCAATATTCGTGATGTTGGATTATCGCTCTATACAGAAATGTTAAAAAAAGCCATTAATAAATTAAAACTAAAAGTAAAATCAAAAGAAAATATTACTTTAGAAGATGTTTATTGCGAAGTAAATTTAAATACTACTACAATTCTTCCAACCGATTATTGCCCTGATGTACATGAACGCTTAGTTTATTATAAACGCTTTGCCAAAGCTGAAACAATTAATGAAATAGATTTAATTTATCAGGACGTCATAGATCATTGGGGACTGCCGCCCAAACCGCTGCAGCATTTAGTAGAAATGCACTACTTGAGAATTAAATCTGCTGCTCTTGGAGTACAAAAATTAGATGCGACAGATAAACAAATTAATATTATTTTTAGTAATGCCCCAAAAGTCGCGCCGGAGACAATTATTGGCTTACTGCAAAAATTATATACCTGTAAATTTGATGGTAAAAATAAACTAACTTGGGCAGTTAAATTGGATAACGCAGCGGAAAAAATAAGCAAAGTAAATTATATATTGGATGAACTAGCTAAATGATGACATATAAAATTTATATATAAGTCAGTCAATAATATGGATTGTATATAAAAATAAACTTGATAAAATTATTGTTTCAATTTTTAAAGATGCGGATGAAGTAGTAAAATTATGATTAACCGGATAGGTAAATTTTATTTTTTAGTGCGGTGTCTTTTTTCATAAATATGGTTTGTTTTATTTATTAATTTTACCTATTATTTTAAGGGTGCATATAATTTAACTTAAAATATAACATGTTTAACAGGGGTGGGTGTACAATTAACATCAGTTTGGTTGTTGATTTTGCTCAATGGCTTAAAATACAGAATGTATACTTATAGATTACGGGTATGTTTTAGGTGTTAGTTGAGATTGCAAGTCGCTGCTATACAAGACTTTAACAGAGCAAATATAGCGCCAGTGCAAAATTTTTGGAACAGAGGTGCGTACTATGGCTATTTTTTCGTCGTATGAAAAAGCATCAGATAAAGCAATGGTCAGGATTGAGTTTGTTAAGAAAAATATTGTTCTTCAAGATGAAGATTTCAACGAATTTAAATCCAGTTTAGCAAGATTGACTAATAGACAGAATCCACTTACCTTCATAGAGGACTTTAATGCACTAATAACAGGATATGAAAACCATTGCTGTGGGTTAAAGCAACTGTTCGAATATAGGTATCCGTTTACTGAGTTTATATCTAAGCATTTTTATCAATCATATCACAAGCAACGAATAACAACAATTATTGAAGCCTTGAGTGATGCTTTAAAAGATAATGTGGCACAATCAAATGTACTTATTATTAAAGGTATAGATAAAGAATTAAACTCGTGGAGTGAGATATTAGTTTCTAATAATAGTTCTATTAAAGAATATAAACATTCCAGTATAACTAGATCGGGACGGGCAAAACTGTCCTTAAATAAGGATTGGTTAATTTTTAGTAGAACATTTATTAGACAACAGGAACGGTTAGTTTTACGAATACACAAAGAAAGGGATATAGACAAAAAAATAGCAATTTTCAGTGAATTGGATGATAAAATACAAGCAGAACTAGGTAGGATAGGAGCAGAAAGAAATAAAATTAGAATATCTACGTCTGGCTCGAGTACTTCTTCAGTTCGTAATTCATCAGCATCTACAGAAGCAACAATCAATAATACTGTAGGTGTTAAGGTTTGGTCAGACTACAAAGCTAGAAATGTACCACAACCACTAGTAAAAACAAAATTTGACGCTTTTTTAGAATATGCAACTGGTTTGCAGCAAGCAAGAGTAAATATATCAGCGTTACGAGCATCTCGAAATACGTCCATACAATATTTAGATAACGCGCGGAACAACATAACCGACTTGCTAGCTAGTTGAAAACACTGCCATTCTGATGTTTTATTCTTAGAGGGTAGTAAGCAGAATCATGCGTAAATATACGCTAAGGAATTTTTCCGTTTAAATACAACTACTATAATGGTAGGCATTGTCAAGTCTCAGTGTTAGCTCAATAAAAACCAACTGACTTGATTGTAACATATGCTATAATCGTTACACTTGGGTAATATAGGATGGTATCAAAATGGAAGCTGTAAGCAATTTAAATAATTTATATAAAAAAGACTTCTATGCATGGATAAAAGAACAAGCTAGATTACTTAAAACTAACGAATTTAATCAACTTGACATAGCCAATTTAGTTGAAGAGGTTGAAAGTATGGGTTCGAGCGAAGTTAGAGAATTAGAGAGTAGATTTGAAATATTGTTAATGCATTTGCTAAAGTGGAAATACCAACCAAATAGCCGAAGTGTAAGCTGGGAACTCACAATTAAGGAGCAGCGCAAAAGAATTGCAGTGCGAATAAAAAAAATGCCGTCATTAAAAACATTGTTAAATGAGACTATGCTTGAAGCCTACGATATTGCTATATATGAAGCAGCAAAAGAAACTAAATTATCTTTAAAAGCATTTCCTGATTTATGTGAATGGGATCTAAAGCAAGTCCTTGATGACCAGTTTTACCCTAGTTAAGCTCATGATTATTAAAACGCATATATGGAAAATTATTAATTGGCTGCATAAATATATTGCAGCTCCGCGAATGGTTTTAGGTTATAAAAGGCATGATGGGGTATATTTAACTAAAACCCGCCTGAGCAATTCAGTAGATATAATTCGCCCCGACCAATTAGATATTGGGGATAATGTATTTATCTGGCATCATTCAATTTTAGAGTGCAGTAACGGCGTCGCTATTGAAGAAGGTTGTCAAATTGGCGCTAATGTACTAATTACCAGTCATTCATCGCACATTGCTATTCGGCTCTACGGTAGACATTATATTGGTCAACCGTCTTATATTGGTTATATCACTGGTAAAGTTAAAATTGGTAAGTATTCTTTTATTGGACCCTACTCTACCATTATGCCAGAGACACAAATTGGTAAAGGCTCAATTGTCGCTGCATACAGCTTAGTTAAAGGTACATTTCCAGATTTTGCTATTATTGCCGGCAATCCCGCAAAAATGGTTGGCGATACCAGAAAAATGGATAGACAATTTTTTGAAGCAAATCCGGAGTTATACAATTATTATAACGAATGGGCTGATTAACATGCCAGAAGTGATTATAGTGGTTGGTTCAAACTCAGTACATACACGTCGTTATATCAATGGAATATGTAATTACAACTATAAGCAAAATTATGTCCACAATGATAATAATCATAATCATCATAATGATAGTTACTCAGATAATGATAGTTGCTTGGATTATAATAGCACTAAAATTATTTTTATCACTAATAATCAAGCAAATTTAAATGAACTGCCAAATAATGTGAAGCTGCACACGATTAATTTTAAACTAATTAATCTAGCTGCCAGATTTCAAATTGCGCGCATAATTAGCGCTTATCCTAATGCACTAATTCATATTCATCAGGCCAATAGTTACGCCTATCATACCTTAAAGGCAATTAAATTAATTAAGCTAAATAAGCTTTTTTATAAGATTTTTTACAAGAGTTATAATGCTTCTAGCAACAACTTGGGCTATAAAGTTATACTTACTACCTGGGGTTCAGATATATTACAATTACCTCAAAAAAATATATTATTAAAACACATGGTAAAATTTAACTTGACTAATAGCAATATGGTAACTTCTGACTCACTCTATATGTCTGCTAAAATTAGAGCTTTGGTTCCCAATATTAATAAATTATATACGATAAATTTTGGTATACGTAATTTTCCGGCACAGCTTGATCTAACCCAAAAAGAGAAAATTATATTATCGAATAGATTACATAAGCCCATGTATAATATTGATAAAATAATTGAAGCTTTTGCCAAACTATGTATAGCTTACCCAGATTTTAAATTAGTAATAGCTGCATCAGGAAGTGAAACCGACAAGCTAAAATCATTAGTGGCAAGCAATCTACTCGCAAGCCATCCGCACTTAAATGATAAGCAAATTATTTTTACCGGAATGATTGACTATGCCCAACTGATAAATTGGTATAGAAGGGCTATGCTATTTATATCTATCCCCAATAGCGATGCTACTTCACTAAGTTTATTGGAGGCCATGGCATATGGATGCTACCCGATAGTATCTAATTTACCGGCAAATTTAGAATGGGTAATTAATGGTATAAACGGAATAATTAATGAAACTACGGAACTACTGCCAGAGAATATTGAAGCAGCTATAAACCTAAGCTCAGAAAAAATCAGTCAGGCAGCTAAATTAAATTATTCAATTATTCAGCAAAAAGCCGTATTTGAAAACAATATTCAACAATTTATAGAATTATACAATAACATATCTAATAAACTATCAGTAACTACCGCCATCTAAGCGCATAAACCATAATCCCTGCAATTCCCGCAGTGCGCTAAATTTTCTCTACTCTACCCTACCTACTCTCGCTGCATAGCTTATATATTTGCCCTATTAACTTCTATGACTACCAAAAATGCTGGTATTAGATTTTTATTCATTACGATATAATCACTCCATTAATAAAAGTGAGGTATGGTATGAACAATGTAAAACTGATAATTATATTTATTTTAAGTATAATTGTTTGTCAATATTCTTATGCTAGCAAACAACACAACAATACAAATGACAAACTCGCGCTTGCAGTACAAACTGATCTGCATACTGCAATTATTAACCCGATAAATACTGAGATAAACTTTAATAAACAAAAACAGCAACAACTATGGGTTGATGAAATGTCAAAGCGACTGCAGAAATGGATACCTAACGAAATAATCCGTAAACGAATTTTGATGATAACTCAATATGAAGCAGCTCGTTCTGGGCTAGATCCACAATTAGTTTTAAGTGTAATTACAGTGGAAAGTAAGTTTAATAAGTACGCAATTTCAAAAACTGGAGCTTTAGGATTTATGCAAGTAATGCCTTTTTGGGTTAAAGAAATAGGCGCAAGAGACCATAACTTGCTTGATGCACAAACAAATATTCGTTATGGCTGCACTATTCTAAAACACTATATGGAATTAGAGCATGGCAACTTATACTACGCGCTTGGACGATACAACGGCAGTCGCGGTAAAAATACTTATCCAAACCTTGTGCTTAATGCCTACAATAAATACTGGCAGCCAGCGCGCTCTGCAACGATAACCGACAATATATCTTATCAACGATACGCATCGCGCTAATTCTGAATGGTAAAATTTGGTGGGTTTTTAAATTTAATTTTTATGATTGATTTTAATCGATTTCGACTGTGGACATTTTCATATTGTGTCTGTTTTATGACCAATAACTTGAAACTCACCAAGCGACAATTTAATCATCCCAGTAAGCGAGTCATCAATTATAGTACATTGTATATGAGCTTTTAGTTCACCAAGCATGGTGCTCAAGACGGTATCAAATTCTATCTGATGATCATTAACAGTACCGTTGGTTAAATCAAAAGATCCCTTGTCGTTAACAATAGTTCCGGTTATCAAAGATCCATCCACAATCAAATTTAAAGTACTATTGCGCTCTCCCAGCGGAGTTTTTACAGTAATTGCATAAGTTCCTGACAATGACATAGCAGATACCCCTCAATAAAAGTTTGAACTATAAAATGATTACATTACCATGATCACATTACCTAGACGCGGAGCGTCGACTACTAGACAATGCACTCTGTGCAGCAGAGCTTTTTGCAGAAACTGAAGATAACCAACCTACTAATTGAGGCCTACCATCTACCATCTTGCATAACCAATCTTCAAAAGTCATCCGATCCAGGCGCTGTATACTCAATAACTCTTTTAGTTGACTTTGACTAAGTGACGATCTTTTACTCTTAATTACAGATATAAACTGACTAAGCATATCCGCAATATCATTTTTATCATTACGCGGATATTTTTTAAATTCTAAAAACAACATCACCAACAATACATTGCCAGTCAAATACGGAAATTGATCACCAATAAATTCAAACACTCGCTTTGAACCGCAGAAAGAAGTCTCGACTTCATTTTTAAACAAAACTTCCGCTAATTGAGCATAGACCCCGTCAATATTATCAAACAACTGCTGATAGTAGTTATCTGCTGGCATTCATTATTTCCTAGAGAAAGCTGTATTACTACTTGGCATTAGCATATTTAAATTTAGTATCGCATAATACTTTTGCGGAGGAGTACGCCCATTATGAGGTGTATTAGCAACCACACGGTCCTGTTCACTAGTTTTCTCGCCACCGGCTAAAGCATTCAGCTGACCTATAAGCACCTGCTCACCCGCCTTAGGAAGGTTTTGTGCGGATTCAACAACTTTCTGAATAGTTACATTATCCACGATACTATTTGGGCTAGATTGTTTTTTTACACCATCCAGCTTACTAAACGCACTCTGTGCGATCTGACTAAAGCCACCGCTAACTACCCTGTTTGTCATTTTACCATACCTCATTATCAATTAAATAAACAACGACACTATTCTACCACAATAAACACCGCCCAAGCGTAACATTTTCATGCCAATTTGCAGCTTTGTTAAAAGCGATAAATTAGTATAAATACAACTACTAATGGTAAATGGTAACATGTTGTTTAATAATTACGCATCCCTTTTTGGGTAGTTGCAAATAAATTTATATATATAACAATATATTGTATTGATATGTATGTTGTAAAATACAGCTAGTGCGTGTATCTATACCACATTTTATACTTTATTTTTTACGAACTTCAATATATCTACATTAATTGATGGTATTACTAAATGCGTATAATTCATATAATAACGTCCTAGTGGTTAAAATAATTAAGGTTACGCAAAGTTAAATATGATGATTTACTTAAATATTTTGGATGGTTCTCAAGCCGGTAATTATATAGAAATTACACCAAATACCAAGCTTAGCATGGCAAGCAGCTTTGGTAGTGACATCTATTTATTATTACCTTCATGGGATGCTTTTGAATGTAATTTTACTCTCAGCGATAATAAAATTACATTTCATAACACTACAGATAATTTTTTAGTAAATTCACTACCCGTAGAAACGGATACTCCATATGAAACTCCGATATTATGTAACATTGAGGGGGTAAATGTAGCATTTAGCAATAATCCTTATGCTCAAATTAGCGATTTTACTCAAACACAAACCCCAGAATTCCCTACAAATGATGAGCAAAATTCAGAAACAGAACCAATGCTCACAGAATTAAATGAACTTGGAATAACTCCATTCGAAGAAGAAAAACCAGAGCCAGGTAAATTTGTTAAATTTATTAGTAAATTTTGGGATAAATTTAATAATAGTAAGTTAAAAAAACAACTAGCTGCGGTTTTTGCTAAAGCTAAACAATCACCAGTATTTTCAATTATAAAGAAAATATCTGGCTTACTTGGTGTAGAATTAAAACAACAAACTAATAAAATATATAAAAAAATCGGCATGTGGTTATATATAATTGTAGGAACTACTATTGTTATTACTATTGGTCTTATAATTAGCCTTCACCAAATCCATACAAATGAACAAATTGAGATAGCTATTCATGATCATCAGTTAACTAAATCACTCTTAGAACAACAAGTATTTAAGCTGCCAAACCGTTACTCTAATTTGCGCATTTCTAACAACCGTGATGATATATATCAACTTAATGGTGCAGTTGGTAATGCAGCAGATATTCAGTATTTACATAAAACATTTAATAAAATATACCCTAAATTAAAATATAACATAATTCTTGTAGATAAAATTAAACCCCAGCTTTTACTTGACTTGCAGCAACATAAAATCATCCGCCCTCGAGTAGAATATGAAAGCAGCAGTGGAACATTGTCTATACAAGGCATTGCTAACAGTATGGATGTAATTGATGATGTTGAAATAGTAATTTCAAATCAATATCCTGAACTTGGTAAAATTGATTCATCTAATATGTTTTTGGCTAACGATATTGATAATAGTTTAGACTCTATAATTAATAATGATAAATATAAACAGCATCTTGAAGTCAATAAAAATTATGAAGAAGGCACTATTAAAATCGCTGGTTATTTAGCTGCGTCAGATATAACTGAGTTGAACAATCAGATTGATAAATTTAATCAAAAATATAGCAATGCAGTAAAAGTTATCCTTGATGTTCAAGATCTTATAAAAGCACTGCCGTTTGGAGTTAGTGAAGTTTATACCGGGTCTCCGGCGTGGATCATTACCAATGATGGTCAACGTATTTATCAGGGTGGATCATATAAAGGAATAAGTGTACTTCTAATTGATAATGAAAAGATCGTATTTAAGGGCAAATTTACTTTAAGCTTAATGCTAAACCAGTTATTACCATCTTCCAGAATAGATATAACAAATACTGGAGCAACGTATGGTTCTGCCGATAATAGCAGCGCTAATCCAGATACCGTACAAAACCCAATGATAGCCACAGAAAAAAAATCTGAGGTGGATATTATTGCTAAAGAACAATCGCAATTGCAAAGCTTAAAACTGATTTTACAAAAAACTGATGACAAAGAATTACAAAGCTCATTAAAAGAAACCATTCAAAATCTGGAAGATGATTTAAAATATCGTCAAACAGATTATCAATACTATTTTAAAGAGAGCGCAACAAAATGACAACAGCAATAGACAATAGCCCCATAAATGCCTTATTTCTAATAAGTCTGCTCAGCCTGCTACCAATAATTTTTGTGATGACGTCCTCATTTATAAAAATAGCCATGGTAATGCTGCTAACCCGTGAAAGCCTAGGGGTACAACAAATTCCACCAAATATTGTTATTTATAGCTTAAGCATGGTATTATCTTTTTATGTTATGGGTCCGGTATATAATAACACTCTTAAATCAATAAGTTCAGCTCCTCCAACTACTGGGGCGCTATTACTCCAAGATTTATCCGCCTCAGCTCAGGATACGCGTAAATTTCTTTTACACCAAACTCCAAAACCACAGCAATTATTTTTTTATCAATCGCTAAAAGAATTTTGGACGCCAGAAATGATGAGCCATGTTAAACAGGACGATTTAGTAGTACTAGTCCCAGCATTTATGGTAAGTGAAATTACAAAAGCATTTAAAATTGGCTTTTTACTATATTTGCCATCAGTAATTATAGATATTATTGTATCTAATATACTAATGGCAATGGGGATGATGATGATGTCGCCCCAAACCATTTCCCTGCCAATAAAGCTGTTATTATTTATCACTTTAGATGGTTGGTCGCGCCTAATCCATGCACTATTAGGCAGCTATATTTAAAAACATTGAAATAAGGAGACACAAACATGAGTGCTGCTGCTGCACAAGCCGTCGCAATTCAACAGGTTGATGATATTGCGTCTGCTGCAAAAGACTTTGCACCAGGCGACGGTATTGTCAACTTAGAAACACTAGATCCGGCAACTCTTATGAGCAATGCATTTGGTTTTATAGATAATGCATATAGTGAGCATAATTTTCTAGTTGGCGTATTGCAAGATGAAAATAAAGACGATTTATCCCCAGAGATGTTGCGTAACATTCAAAATGAATTAGAAAAATTTACTGTAAAAACTCAATTAATTGGTAAAACTGTTTCAGTGTTACTAAAAGGTGTTGATACATTAGTAAAAATGCAATAAACCTTAGTAAACTAACTAAACTAACTTGTTAAAATAGGCAGCATTATAAAATGAGTGGCAATAGCAATACCGAAGAAAAAACCGAACAGCCCACCCCCAAGAAACGGCGAGATGCCCGGGAAGAAGGACAGGTAGCACAAAGTAAGGAACTAAGTAAGGTTTTTGCTTTAATTACCCTGTTAATAATTATGGCTTGGGGTTTTCATGATGCATTTGCCCATTTTGCTAATATTTTTCAGAACATAATCAGACAAATACAAGATAATAATCTCTCGGCGCGAACTCTTTCATCGACACTAGCGGACGGATTTATATATACAGCTAAGGTGGTATTAATACCCACTATAATATCTGGGTTTATAGCGGCCATGATAACCACAATACAAATTGGCGGGATAGTTTTTTCCAAGTCATTCTTTAAGTTAAACATAAATAAGTTTAACCCAGTACAAAATTTCAAGTCAATTTTTTCTAAGAAAAATTTTAAAAAATTTGTACGCCAATTGCTTGAAATTATAGTGATGATTGTATTAACCGTGCTAATTATTCGGCATTATTTAGCAGAAATAATCGAGTTACCTAATTACGGGTTACTCAGCATACTGTATTTTTTATTTCTTCTATTATGCAAGATATTTGCGGTTTTGATCTTAATTAACGTCGTATCCAGCGTTATTGACTTTGTTCTTGAGAAAACTAATCTTACTAAAGAATTAATGATGTCACACTCAGAAGTAAAGCAAGAACATAAAAACACTAATGGTAACCCAGAGATTAAACAACGCCGCCAAGAGATACACCGCGAAATTGTTGGTGATGACGGTGAGGCTACCATCGCCAACTCAACCATGGTGCTAGCTAACCCAACCCATATTGCTATAGTAATTCTCTACCGTCCTAAGCGCTTTAAACTACCTATAATAGTTGCCAAAGCCTCAGGAGCTCATGCCCAAAACATATTTATCATCGCCAGGCGGAATAAGATTCCAATTATACGCGACATCTGGCTTGCAAGAACACTCTTTAAGATTGCAATTATAGGCAAATACGCCCCCACCAGTATGCTGCCTGCAATTGCAGATGTTATCTCCAAGAACCTGCATCTAATGCCCAAAACCGCCCTCGAGATTGCCGAAATGGAGCAAAGCAAGAAGGCATCAGACGCAAAAGCTGCCGGTGGTGGTATTAGGGTTTAACACCGCATAGCGAAAATCTCGGGGGCTTGCCCCCGCGATGGATAGCGTCCTATAATGTGGAATACCACATTATAGGTGCCCAAATGGAACTTCAAACAGTATCTACAAATAATATTACTGCATCTTTTGTTGTGGAGCAGGTGATTTACTGTCCTCTTCAATTTTTGCTAATTTAGCTTTAATTTCTGCTAATTTATTTGGAAATTGGCTTTTATGACGTAGTTGTATGACTTTTATGTCTTCATCATAGATTACTGAATCATATAGCAAAATTTGATTCGATAACTCAGCACACAATATACTAATATTTTCTTTCGCTACTACTAACTTGTTGCTATCCCCACCTGTTTCAGCGATAGCAATACGCTGCTGTTGTTGTAAATCATTATATGTATTCTCTATCTTCGTTCGCAACGTATTATACAATAAACTAGATTCTTGGTATTTCTTAAGACCTGGCTTAACTTTATCATATAATAATTTTTTGACACTGTCTACACCCAGATATTGTGTAATTAATATTAAGTTATCAATAAATTTACGCGAATCTTGTATAATTGTATCTACCAATTTTTCCTCCTCCGTATCATTATATGTTTCAAGCTTAGTTTCCCATAGCTTACACATATTTCTCGAAGTACTGCTAGATGGTTGATTAGTCGATTTTTTTGGTAAATTCGTCGGTAATAGTTGCCCCAACAACATATGTCGCTCACCACTACGAAGTTCCAAAATGTTGCCAATCTCTGTCACAAATAGTTGAGCAAGGTTAGCAAATCTACTATCCGTAATAGAAGATAAATTGTGTTGTAGAGTAATAAGTATATAATCATCGAGAAAACCACTACACATTAATTTTAGCTCATCTGGGTTATAGTTTTTAAGGTAATAACATAAAAAAGCTTGATTTATAACAGGTTGGTGAGCCTTAAAATTCCATTCTTTTAATCTCCTTTTATCTAACTCAAATCTCAACTTATTCTTTAATTCAGATGGAAGTCTAATTTCTTTATTCAACAAAATTTTTAAATTTTCCATTTGTTGTTTATTTAAATTAACCACAAATTCTTCCACATTGCCGTTACTCAGTCCACGCATGTATTTAGCTACTGCTAAAATAGATTTTTCATCAAAATTAGGGTTTTTAGTATTTAGTTGTTGTACAAGATGCAAAACATCAAGGATATTCATCATTGGCTTCATTGGAGTAACATCTTTAGACGTTTTACCTTTAGACTTATAAGCTTTTTCATAACTAAAGTAAATATCCTTAAGCACGCTAATCTTAGATTGATCCAAATTCATGAAGTCTACAAATATTTCATGCTCTTTATTAGCCTCAAGGTAATTAGATACACAATCTTCCCTCGTAGAATTTTCAGGTGTTTTTTTTCCATTCAAAGTATATAAAAAATTAATATTGACATTTTCAATATCATCTGGTATTTCTAATCCAAAATTAATTAGCTTAAAAATATTCACCAACGATAAAGAATCGAGTATGTGTTTGATGATCGGATTATTACCTGGTTTTTTAAATAAAGAAGATAAAAACGCTCGAAGTTCAATGGCGGGTGGTTGATCAGCGTTAGTATCATCATATTTTGTACTAATTTTGGATAGTCTATCGTTTAAAACAAATATGGCAACTGACCCAACAACTGGTAGATCATATTCCGCAACTATATCGACATAATCAAAAAGAGCTTGCCATAAAGTTGTAAATTGATATGTACCTAATAATCTATCTAGAAACTTACCTAATTCGGAGCTGTCCATAGAATCTAAAATTTGAGCAATTGTCACTCCATCTTGATTATTGGAGGCCAATTTATCAAAATTTTTTGGATTAAACTTATCATATTTTTTTTCAATATTTGTTCTAAGTTCATTTTTATCAACTACAAAGTCATCACCCTCAATTAATATATTTAACTCACTTAATGCTTCTCTATGAAGAGCCCTGTTACATACGTGCATGAGGTCTAGTATACCTCTTAGATTCTCTTTGCAATAATCTAAATCCTGGCATAATTTTTTGAAGTTAGCTTGCAATTGAAAAAAACCTGTGTTCTCAAATGCTGTCTTAATATCAGTTTTCCATGTACTATCAGTATTAATTTTTTCAATATAATATAATAACTTAACCTGGTTCTCTAAAGATAAAGAAGCAAAAACTGAGCTCAAAAGATCTTGAGAAGGATTGTCGATGTCCTTATGGTTCTCTAAATACTGTTTTAACTCGAGCCAAAACTCATTTAATGAAATCTCCACTTGCGGATCATGCTTCTTTCCACTAGAAGAATTCAGTACATTTGTTAAAAGTAATCTCTGTTTGTTCAAAAATTGATCCAAGTCTTGCAACTGCATGCTTTCATTTAACAAATCTTGATCACAACTAGTTTTTCTAAACATTGCTGTCAAGCATTCATGATGTCCTTCAAGGTAAGGAAGTAATTTGGAATTTTCTTCTTCTGTTAATAAACTAAACGGCGAGAAATCTTGGTCACGTGTCGTATGCACTTCAGCATAATAACTTAACACCGAATTGATTAAATAATTCACTTCACTAGCTAGGTCATCGGCAGAATAATTCAACGTATTTCTTAATACTGCCTTACTTACCTCAATTCTAAGTGCGGTAACTTTTGCCAAGTTATTATCACCGTCAATTTCAAATTGGCTATTTATAATAATTTTCCACAACTGTCCTATTTCTTGAGTATTTAAGGTCTTTAATAAAATAGGTATAAAAACGGCATCAACATCTTTGAGAATTTTGCATATATCAGGACTACAGTTAACTATCTGATTATTTAATTGATTATTTAATAGAACAACAATCCTTTCACGCGACGTATTAGATACTCTTTGTAAACTAGGGTATATTTCTGTTGCATTAAATTTGGACCAATCTGTTACAAAACAAGCTTTTTTAAATACATCAGAATATCTGAAAGGTACTCCATTGTTATCCTTTAAGGTATAAGTCCAATAACTCCTATCTTTAGCAACAATACCTAAACTGTGTAACGTATCTTCATCAAAATCTAAAATGGCTTGAGCAATATCAATGTATTCTAAGTTACGCGATGTTCCATCAAATTCTTTTACACTAATTTCCTGAAATTGATTAAACTTACTTAGTAAATTTAAATAATCCCCTCTACCACTCTTATCTTTTAAATGAAAATCTAATACAAATAATAAAGCCGTTTTTTTACATTCTTTTTCGTAATTAGTAGAGTCAACATTATTGTTAATTTCATCTAACGTATTTATTAGTTTAATCAAAGCTTTTGCTTTTTCACTTTCACAAGGATATGATTTTATACTTTCTATACTATTAAACAGCAGTGCACGTAAATTTCCCATAGTAGTAAAGGCAATTTCTTCTTTGCCTATCTCTACTACGTTTGCTTCCATGCCACCCATAAGACGCGCC
>JAUPUP010000058.1 GCA_030917485.1 Pseudomonadota bacterium | reverse complement strand
GTATTTGTTCACTCGGCAAATACGATAATTCAATAATGGGATTATCTTGAGCTAACGGCAATACCGCATTCAAAAAACTTTTTAAGAGATGCGGATGTTCACCAAATATTTTTTTAAACACTACATCTGCTTTAGGATCTAGATAGCGTGACATAGGAATTTCTCCGGTCTTACAAATTTAGCAGTTAATTGAATAAATTCATTCTTAATTTGCAAAAAATCATGAGCAGTAAAGAACTTATTCACTCGAACAACAATGTCATGCCCCAACCATTCAGGCTGCTGCTGGCGAAACAGTTCCCTAATTACCCGTTTCATATAGTTACGCTTATTCGCCCGTTTATGGTTTTTTTTGCTAACTACCAAACCAAGACGAGAATGAGACAAACTGTTGGGTTTATAATGGATTTTAAGCCAAGCACCATTTCTGGTTTTACGTAAAATAAAAACGGATGAAAAATCATCCGCCGTATTTAACCTGAGCGTTACTGGATAAGAATGCAGCATTTACAAGCATTTCATTAAAAAAACAAATAGTTAAAAAAACTAACTTTTGAAATTAAAGCGTTAAAATACTTATGCTTATACTGCAAGACGCTTTCTGCCACAAGCACGACGTGCGTTTATTATCGCACGGCCTGCTTTAGTTTTCATTCTTACCAAAAAACCGTGGGTACGTTTACGCTTAGTAACTGATGGTTGAAAAGTACGTTTCATGGAATAATCACCTTATAATCAATAGTTAAATATAACCAATATTTGCTTAACACCTTACTTACATTTTATAATTGGTCATCATAGCTGGCTTTGCACAACAATGCACGACGCTCTAAATTAAGTTAGTATGTAGGTATTGAGAAATATAGAGTTTTTCAAAGCCATAATTGTAACATATTTTAAAATATATAAGTAAATATTAACTCACTCTCCAGTAACTCACTATCCAGAGTAATCGGATATCAAAGTACCACCGCCCTCATTTTTAATTTATTACTACGGCTCGAATCAAAGAGGAAGAACACCAGACTTTATGTTTGGGCACTTAGAGCCTGTTCAAAATCTTCCAATCTATTGCTTTTTTAACTTCGCTAGCAAGCCATAACGATTAAAGATTATGAACAGGCGCTTACAAATATCCGTTTCTAAATCATCTTAACAATTAATATTAGTATAGAAATTTTTGCATTATGCTTCGTAAGTGCGCTATAATATTGTGACTATAAGTTAAGTCGCTAAGCCTCTTGATAATGCTCAATACAGCGACTTTTTTTGTATCTGCTCTTTGCATTTTTAACCCAAAACAATTCATAATAGCTAAATCTTGTAATCGGCACATGGGCTATCTATGTAACTATCTAAATATGAAGAAGTATGAAATGCCACAGTAATCTGTAGCAAGTCAATATAATATGGTAAAAAAGGTAATATGATGCAATAAGAATTCAATTTTCAAATGATTATACAAAAGGCGTAGAAAATGGCTTTGACTTTAATTCTGCTGAATTTGAAAATTTAAAAAACTTCTTAAAATAATAAACACTTGCTAAAAGTAAAAACGTTAAAAACTCAACCTATCAGGTGAAATAACATTAATAACTTAATTACCAGGAAACCTACCACATGAATAATGATTTGAATTTTACTATAGAGCTGTTGCCACCAGCTAATAATTTTGATAACATTCAAATATGGCAGGCTTTAAATTTAGCAAGCCGTTCCTTAGCAGAATTAAAAGGTGAATCAAAAACAATTCCTGATATGGATATACTGATTAATACTCTAAGTTTGCAGGAGTCTAAAGAAAGTTCAGAAATTGAAAATATCATAACCACCCAAGATGATTTATTCAAATCTCAAGTGGCAAATAACCCTCAAAACATTTCTGCCAAAGAAGTTAGGCAGTATGCTGCCGCCTTGTTGCATGGATTTAATTTAATTAAACAACATGGACTGTTGACTTCAAATCATATTATAGAGATACAGGGAATATTAGAACCTAATAAACCAGGGTTTCGTAAAATCATGGGCACTGCACTTAAAAATTCCGTGGGTGAAATCGTTTACACACCCCCACAAAATTATCAGAAGATCGTGGAATTAATGTCAAATTTAGACAAATACATTAATCTGCCAGAACTGCATGAAGTTGACCCATTAATTAAAATGGCGATTATTCACCATCAATTTGAAAGCATTCATCCATTTTATGATGGTAATGGGCGTACCGGACGGATTATTAATATCTTATATCTAGTTTATATGCGATTATTGGACATTCCAGTATTATATTTAAGCCGTTACATAAATAAAAACAAGACTGATTATTACAGGTTGCTGCAGGAAGTACGTACTGCCAACAAATGGAATGAATGGGTGGTATGGGTACTTAAAGGTGTTCATGAAACATCACAACAAACTATCACCCTCATTCGCAAAATTAGTTTAATGATGAAGGAATTCAAGAATAAAATTCAGTCTGAAGCTGAAAACATCTATAGTAAATCATTACTAGACAGCCTGTTTAAACATCCTTACACCAAAATTAAATTTATCGAAAACGACCTAAATATTCATCGTCAAACTGCAAGCAAGTATTTGGAAAGATTAGTAGAGCTAGGATTATTAACATCGCACAAACTGGGTAAAAGTAATTACTACATTAACCATGAATTATTTAATTTGCTAAGCAATGCCAATAGGCTATAATATATCTTAGCGAGCAACTTACATTACAACATAAATAAATATAGCACAGTAAAACATGATGAAAAATCCGTATTTTTTCGACACGTTATTTTGATATGTCGAAAATTTTACAATTTTTCGACATATCAAAACAAAAGGAAATCAATTTTTATTTAGATGTATTAGGTTTGATGTATTCTACTAATTTTATAAATGTCCTCAAAATAATAATTCACTAATACATTATTACTATTATCAATGGTAGTGTCCAAATTAGTAAGAATAAGCATTCAGGTAGTCTGCTGCAGGCAAAGTTACATCAGGAGTTGAATTAATGTATAGAGTTATTACTATTTTATTATTAACATGTTCCAACGTATTTATGACTTTTGCGTGGTATGGTCATTTAAAAACATTAATAAACAAACCAGTGTTTTATGCAATATTGATAAGTTGGGGGCTTGCATTTTTTGAATATTGTTTTCAGGTACCAGCTAATAGAATTGGTTTTGAAAAAGCTAATTTTAATTTAATGCAGTTAAAAATAATTCAAGAAGTAGTTACATTATCTGTTTTTGTCCCTTTTGTTACAATGTTTATGGGACAAAAGCTTACACTTAATTATTTATGGGCATGTATTTGTATATTAGGTGCAGTATATTTTATTTTTAAAAATTAGGATTAATATATACTCAAAATATTTGAATATTGGACTAGGAATATCGCAATAAAAAGCGACTGGGACAAATCCCGACGAGTCCAGACGCGTCCCACCGTGTACATATAAGTACACGAGGAGCGTTTTATAAGATATGACACAGTCCGGGATTAAAGACTAAGAGTATATTAACTAATCACGGCACATTTCATGTATGGACGCAGTACTTCCGGTACAGTGATCGAACCGTCAGCATTCTGATAATTTTCAAGAACCGCTACTAAGGTTCTCCCCACTGCTAAACCAGAACCATTTAAACTATGCACTAACTCGTTTTTACCTTGTGCATTTTTATACCGAGCATGTAGCCTTCTAGTTTGATAATCTGTCATATTTGAGCACGAAGATATCTCTCGATAGGTGGCTTGAGATGGAATCCACACCTCCAAATCATATGTTTTTGCTGCAGAAAATCCAGTATCGCCACTGCACAACGCAACAACCCTATAGGGTAGCACTAATTTCTTTAGAATATTCTCAGCATGAACGGTCATCTCCTCCAGCGCCGCATATGACATATGTGGATTAACAATTTGCACCATTTCCACCTTATCAAACTGATGCATTCTAATCATACCCTTGGTATCACGACCATAACTACCAGCCTCACTCCTAAAACACGGGGAATGTGCCACAAATTTGAGTGGTAAATCTTCAGACTTTAAAATAGTATCGGCAACAATATTAGTTAGCGTAACCTCAGCAGTTGGAATCAGATACATATCATCTTCTCCACGTTTAGTTTTAAATAAATCTGCTTCAAATTTTGGCAATTGGCCAGTACCAAGTACCGCCTTAGCATTGACCATATAGGGCACATACATTTCCATATAGCCATGCTCTTCAATATGAATATCTAACATAAACTGAGCCAATGCACGATGTAATCTAGCAATTTGATTTTTGAGAATCACAAAGCGACTGCCTGACATTTTAGCTGCCGTTTCAAAATCTAACTCTTTATTAAGATTAAATCCTAAATCAACATGATCCTTTATCTGAAATTCAAAATCTTTAGGCACACCAAAACGACGCACTTCTTGATTACCAGCTTCGTCAATTCCATGTGGTACAGAATCATGTAATAAATTTGGAATTCCATACATCCAATTAGTCAACTCTTCATGCACTCTGGCAAAAGCACTTTCGGCAGCTTTTAACTCATCGCCAAGGCTCGCAATCTCCAATAAAATAGCGCTTACATCTTCTCCACGTCCTTTTAATATCCCTATTTGCTTGGACGCACTATTACGTTTTGCCTGTAATTCTTCCATGTTTACCTGTAAATTCTTACGCTCTACCTCAAGCTTTTGAAAATACTCTTTATCCAGCACAACTTTTTTCCCAGCGACATTGGCCGCTACAATATCTATATCATCTCTCAATAAATTAATATCTAACATCAAAAAACTCCATCTTTTAAATTCAACCTTGTTAAATTATATTTTACCATTCTAACTTATCTTATTATTTTACTTTTTACATTTATGCCGTTTGTCAATTATATTCGCCAGATCAGCCAAAGTTAATTGCTTAGCGTGTAGTAAAACCAGGGCATGATATAATAAATCCGTAAATTCACCCAGATAATCCTTATTTGACTCATTAAGCGCCGCTATTACCACTTCTACAGCTTCCTCACCGACTTTCTGAGCTATTTTTTTAACACCTTGATGAATTAGGTTATTTGTATAACTTCCATCTTCAGGATAATTAATGCGCTCAATAATCGTTTTATCTAGCCTGCCAATATAGCTAAGTGGTGGAAGTTCTTGAGTGTTAAAGCAGGATATACTGCCTGTATGACAGGTCTCATTCACCGGATTCACCATAATCAATAACGAATCATTATCGCAATCAAGGTGTATCTCAATCATACGTAAAATATTACCAGAAGTTTCACCTTTCTGCCATAATTGTTTTCTAGTCCGACTATAAAAAGTTACAATTCGGCTGCTCAAGGTTCGTTCCAAAGCTTCTTCATTCATAAAACCAAGCATTAAAACCTGTAAGGTATGGTTATCCTGAACAACCACCGGCACTAAACCATTCATTTTAGCAAAATTTACTTTTTCCATCTTAAAGTTATCTATCATCATAATCAAAATTCAACTTTCTGCTATACTAAACTAAATAACGCTTAGAACCTGAGAACCGCACTTCAACTCCCTGAGTCGCAAGATACGTTTTCAACTCATCAATCAAAATCACTTGTTTATGAAATACTGATGCAGCAAGTGCTCCAGTTACACGCGTATTTTTAAACAAAAGCTCAAAGTCCTCTACACATCCCGCTCCGCCAGAAGCTATTACTGGGATATTAACCATTGATGCAATCAGTTGACATTGTCCTATATCATAACCTGACCGGACGCCATCTTGATTCATGCAGTTCAAAACTATTTCACCGGCACCTCTATTTTCGACTTCTTTTGCCCAATCTGGCGTAAACCTTGATGTAACAACAGTCTTAGCGACATCTCCAGTATATTGATGAACCTCATACACACTTTTATTACCATCGCCCCCATCAATTTTACTACCATGAGCAAAACTATCAATTCCAACCACCACACATTGACTGCCAAACCGCTTAGCCAATTGAGTAATTAATTCTGGATGTTCTAAAGCTGGTGAATTAATTGAAATCTTATCTGCCCCATTGGCTAAAACATCCTCCGCCTGCTCAATAGTTCTGATACCGCCAGCAACACAAAACGGAATATTAATATTTTTGGCTATGTCATAAATCCATTGTTTGGATACAGCACGCCTATCGCTGCTAGCCGTTATATCATAAAAAACTAGCTCATCAGCGCCAGAATCAGAATAAAATTTGGCTAAATCAATAATTTCGCCAACAACTTCATGATTACGAAATTGTACCCCCTTAACCACTTGCCCGTCACGAACATCAAGACACGGAATAATTCTTTTTTTCAACATATACTTAAACATCAATCTTTGAGTTAAAAATTTCATCCAGGGCAATTTTGCCTTCATAGATAGCCTTGCCAACTACTACGCCATGAACATTCAAGCGTCTTAACTCAGTTAAATCATCAAGTTTACCAACTCCACCTGAAGCAATCACATTTACATTAGGAAATCTTTGCTGTAATTCTTGATATAATCCAATATTTGAACCAGTCAACATCCCATCAACATTAATATCGGTACATAAAACATATTTAGCATTATCATAAAGCTTCAGTAGATCCCAAACTGTTATGTTACTATCATTTTGCCAACCATGCGTTTTTACTATAGGAATACCATCAACACCAACACTACAATCGAGGGCAAGAACAATCCGGTCTTCACCAAAATTATCTAACCATAACTTAACCATATCTGGCTGGGCTACACATACACTGCCAACGATAACACGTTTTACTCCACAACTAAATAATTTCTCTATATCATCTGCCGTTCTAATGCCACCGCCGACCTGGATTTTAAGTGCAGAGCTACTGACCAATTTACTAATTAAATCCAACTGGGCAATTGCTCCTTGCTGCGCTCCATCTAAATCAACTATATGCACCCAACTTGCACCATGTACGGCAAACTCATGCAACATTAATTCCGGATTATCATTATAGATTTTGCCAGATATAAAATCGCCTTGAGTTAAACGAACACATTTACCCTCTTTCAAATCAATTGCTGGATAAACAATCATTGCCTACCACCTATTCCTATAACCGCAAACCAACACCTCATATTTACCCCCATTCGCCTTATGATCTTTTATTGCTGCTTATTGTATTGCTTCTTATTGACTTTTATTACTGCTGATTATTTCTACAAAATTGTCCAATAGCTTAGTACCAACATTCCCAGACTTTTCAGGATGAAATTGCATGCCATAAAAATTATTACATCGCACTATGGCGGTAAAATCAACTCCATAATTACAAAAAGCAACCGTTGCATTATTTACCGGAGCATAATAACTATGTACAAAATATACATCATCAGTTAAGCTTAATCCGCACAGAATATTATCTGCAGAACTAAGCAAAGACTTATCCTCGTCATTATCAGATTTGACAATCAAATTATTCCACCCCATATGTGGAACAATCAATTCTTTACTATATTGAAACTTCTTGACCTTGCCAGGAATAACCCCTATTCCGGCTACGTCTCCTTCCTCAGAAAAATCATAGAGTATTTGCATACCTAAACAAATACCCAACAATGGTTGCTTAACGTTTTTAATAACATCGACCAAATTATGTTTGTGTAAGTGCTGCATAGCAAACCCTGCGCAACCTACGCCAGGCAACAATATGCCGTCCGCAGCAGAAATAATATCATGCTCCAAAGTTACACAACACTCAACACCCAACCGCTCTAATGCTGTGCTTACCGATAAAAAATTCGCACCACCACTTTGAATAATAGCTATTCTCACAATAAACTCTTTATACTCAAAATCTACCGTTCCTTTAAACTCAAAATTAACAGCTCCCACTTAATGCATGTTCTTAATTATCGGTAGCGCAATATGCAACTACAACTTGTAACTATACTTATAAAACACCTTTAGTTGAGGGAATTGCTTGAATATCATACACGCCGCCACTCTCTCTTCGTTTTATAGCCTGCCCTAAAGCTCTAGCACACGCCTTAAACAACCCCTCTACCATGTGATGAGAATTAGTACCAGTAACCTTCAAATGTATAGCAGCTTCTAATTGATCTGACATACTCAAAAAAAAGTGCTCTACCATTTCAACTGGAAAATCACCTATCATAGGAGTTATAAATTTGGCATCTAACATTAACACTCCGCGTCCACTTAGATCAATAGCAGCAAATGCACAAGCCTCATCCATTGGCAGCACAAAACCATAGCGGTTAATACCACGCTTATCGCCAAGAGCTTGTTTAAGCGCCTGCCCCAAAGCAATTGCCACATCTTCAACAGTATGATGGTAGTCAATATGCGTATCACCATTAGCTCTAAGTTGCAAACTAAACTCACCATGCCGTGCCAACTGTTCCAACATATGATCAAAAAAACCTATTCCAGTATTAACCTCAACTACTGCTGTTGTATCTAAATCTACTCTAACCATAATATCTGTTTCATTAGTTTTTCTGATGACCAATGCCTGCCGCGTTGAAATATTTCCACATCTCACATCTGCAACATTAACTCCCAATGCAGCCAATACCAGATTATTCTCTTTAGGTGTACCAATAGAAATTCTCAATGTATTTGAAATATCACGGCTTCTGTTTCTAACAATAATTCCACGACTCAACAAATCTTTATAAACAACACTTGCATCAACTAATTTTAACAATAAAAAATTGGCTTGGCTTGGATATACAATAATATCCGGCAACCGAGAGAATAATTCATACATTCGGGTACGCTCTTGCTTAAGCAATTTAATCTGACTATTTGCTAAATCTATCCCAAAAGGCGATAATGCTTGAGCAATTATTTCACTGCACGGAGTTGGAATTGGATATGGTGGCAGTATTTTACTAACTAAACGGATAATTGCAGGATGTGCAATCAGCGCACCAACTCTAACTCCAGCACATGCATATGCCTTGGAAAGAGTGCGCATAACTACCAGGTTTGGATATTTATTTAATAAAGATGTTGCAGATACAGTTTCGGCAAACTCTAAATATGCCTCATCTACTGCAATTATACTATGCGGTAGATTTTTAGCAATTTTCTCTATTACAGTAATATCTACAATATTGCCGGTTGGGTTATTCGGAGTGCATAAAAATACTATTTTTACTAAGTTACATAAATTCAACAAGCCATCCACATCCAAATTAAACTGCTCATCTAGTGGCACTTCGACTGTACCAACCCCTGCAATATCAGCGGCAACTCGGTAGTAACCAAAAGTTGGCGGAGTATAAACAATTTTATCTTTATACGGTATACAAAATACCCTTACCAATAAATCAATTATTTCATCCATACCCCGACCAATTAAAACCTGGTCAGTATTTACTCCGTAAATAGCAGCCATTCTTGAGATAACTGAAATAGGCTGCGAATTAGGATAGCGGTTAAACTTACTAACCGTTTTTATCTGGTATGCATAGGGCGAAAATGGGCTTTCATTAGCATCCAACTGTATCATATTGGTGCAATCAGCAAACTCCTGACGAGCCGAACTATAAACTGACATATCCCAAATCTCAGGGCGGCTAATTTGCTGTAACCAAACAGCAATATCTGACTTTTGTTGTTCTATCATGGTTAGTTATAATCCTTGTAGTCTGATACTAACGGCATTTTTATGCGCATCCAAACCTTCCAACTCTGCCAAACGCTCAACTGTATTTCCTATAGCCAATAAACCGTTGGGAGTGGCCTTTTGAAAAGAAATTGCCTTCATAAAACTACCAACATCCAAGCCACTGTACATATTAGCATAGCCATAAGTTGGCAATACATGATTAGTACCGCTAGCATAATCACCCAGCGCCTCCGGTGTCCACTCACCAACAAACACTGAACCAGCATTGTGTATTTTATCTAAATAATCATCAGCATTTTTTATATGTAAAATCAAATGTTCCGGTGCATATAAATTAGAGATGTTAAAACATTCCTCAAGAGTATCCGTGATTATTATTGAGCTTTTAGACAAGGACTGCTTAATTACATTTTTACGCGACAAATATTCCAGTTGCAACTGCAGATGTACTAAAACTTTGCTGGCTAATTCTCTACTAACCGTTACTAAAATCACTTGGGCATCAACATCATGCTCAGCTTGAGCTAATAAATCACTAGCAATAAATTCTGGGTTGGCTGTCGCATCACCTATCACCAATACTTCAGAAGGACCAGCCGGCATATCAATTGCTACTTGAGCTATTTTACTATTAGAAACTTGTAATTTTGCTTCTGTAACATATTTATTGCCAGGTCCAAAAATTTTGTGT
The DNA here is from genome assembly GCA_030917485.1 of Pseudomonadota bacterium. Taxonomy (GTDB): domain Bacteria; phylum Pseudomonadota; class Gammaproteobacteria; order Burkholderiales; family UBA11063; genus Aquella. The sequence goes on along the minus strand of JAUPUP010000058.1, from coordinate 10,941 downwards.
ACCTTTGGTATAGTCTCTGTACCATAAGCAAGTGCAGCTATCGCCTGTGCTCCGCCAACTTTATAAACCGTATCAATACCACAATATTTAGCTGCAAATAATATTGCTGGGGCTATATTCCCATTCTGCATGGGCGGAGTAACTAAAACCTTTGTTTTACAACCAGCAATATTAGCTGGAATTGCTAACATCATTAAAGTTGAAACTAAAGTGGCTGTACCTCCAGGAATATATAAGCCAACCTTGTCAATTGGACGATACTGTTTACCCAACCAAATTTCGTTCTGAGCATAGCCAAATTCAGCAGGAACACTCTTACTATGATAATCATATATATTTTTATACGCAGCCTGTATCGCCAATTTATACTTTTCGTCGAAGGTATCCAGCACGGAATACTCATCATCAGTTACAACCAAACTCTCTAGTTTTACTTTATCAAATTTTTCTGCGCAAGCAAAAAGTGCAGCATCACCACGCAATGCGACTTCTTGAATAATACCAGCCACATCCTTAGCCAACTGCATATCTTCCACAGCTTTATTTCTCAATAACGCGCTATCTTTAGTATTTGCATCACTTAACGACCAATCAACCAATTTTATCATATACTCTTCATCTTTCAATCCTACATATACTGTTTCTAAGTTTAACTAATCCATCATCTTTTCAATTGCTATCGACAAGATTGAGCTTGCTCCAATTTTTTTTAGATTAGTAATAGTATTCCAAAACAATGTGTCTTCACTTACCACATGCACAACAACTTTATCTGGATAACCGTGAAGTTCTAATATCGTTGGAGCTTCACAACCTGGCAAAATATCCTTGAGCAAGCCAAGTTTGGCTTTTTCAATATGCAGCATGATATATTTTTTGTTTTTCGCCTTAATTACGCTTTGAAACCGAAAATCAAGTTCTCTGATAATAGATTGAACATCAGAAGTACATTCACGATGCCCCACTAATACTGCTTCACTCTCCAAAAGCACCGCTAACTCAATCAAGCCATTTTCTTTTAAAGTAGTCCCAGTAGAAACCAAATCACAAACAGCCTGAGCGATGCCTATTTTAGGAGCTAACTCAACCGAACCATGCATAACAATAATGTTTGCTGATATATTATTTTTATATAGATAATCTTTCAATATTGCCGGATACGATGTAGCTATAGTTTTACCGTTTAAATCAGCTATAGTTTTAATTAAACCATCTACCGTCACTGCAATAGATAAACGACAATGGGCAAATTTAAGCCTAGATATAATCTCAACATTTTGATTTCTGCCCGACAACTGGTATTCAACAAATAGATTCTCCCCAATAATACCAATATCACAAACTCGACTATCAATAAATCCGGGAATATCGTCATCTCGAACCATAAGAAAGTCTGTGTTCAATTCACGCGAATGAATCAAATAATGATTTTTAAGCGGATGCAAATTAAAATTGCATTTATTCAATAATTCAATACTTCCTTCAGACAATTTACCTGATTTTTGTAGTGCAACCCTTAAACGTGGCTCACCCGCTAATTTATCAATCATAAATTACTCCTGTTAAAATCCCACAATCTCAATAAGTTGATTATATACTCTTTGTCTTTGGTTTACTTGCGCAGCTAAAGCTGTACTTTAAGTATATTATTATAGCTACTCTAGCTCTAGCTTATGATTATTCTTTTATAGTTTTTAACACCGCCTCATGTAACTGAGAATTTGCACAAGCAAGACATTTGCCATCAAAGTTTTCATGAGAAATATTATTACCATCCCAATCGGTAATAATACCGCCACTTTCTTCAATAATCGGTCTTAACGCAGCCACATCATAAAACCCTAAATCAGCCTCCAAAATAATATCTATATGCCCATCAGCTAATAAGCCATAAGCATATGCATCTCCACCCCAACCGGTAATATTTACCTGGCGGTGTAATCTTTGAAAAGCGTCACGGTCCTCATCGGTTTTAAACATATACGGCGTAGTTGCATTTAATCTTGCCTTTGATAACACTGATTGATTACTGGTAGTCATTTTTTTACCATTTACCCATGCCCCACTTCCCCTAACCCCAATAAAACGTTCATTAATTATTGGCTGATCAATAATTCCAAGCATCGGAACACCATCTTCCAATAAAGCAATTAAAGTAGCAAAAACAGGCTTACCAGTAGCAAATGCAACTGTGCCGTCAATTGGGTCTATCGTCCAAGTATATTTCGCAAGAATATTCTGTGCCGCATATTCCTCACCAATAATACCATGATCTGGGTAATTAACTGTAAGCCATTCGCGTAGACTTTGTTCAACTTTTTGATCAACAATTGTTACTGGATGGCAATCTGATTTATGTTTAACATCTAATTTTTCACGAAAATACTTTCGAGTTATTTCACTCGCCAAATCAGCCAACTGAATACCAGCCACAAAAAACTCATCGCCAAACGCCTCTTGCATATCTTAATCCAATATAAAAATTACCAAATCAACAATAAATTGCCGATAATTATACCATTACTCGATTGTAGAATACATAACATCTGCACTCAGCCAAACGTATATTGTAAAAATAATCAGCTAGCAGGCTTAACAAATTAAAAATGACAAACAAAAGCACCTTAGTATATAATTGCAGATGGACTTGGAAACCTGTTTAACAACACCACATTGTTATATATGCAAATTTACCTTATATACACCAATTTATCTCTCAAGCAAATTCACTATAAGTAAGTATAAGTATATTTGATGTATTCAATTTAAATATTGTTAAAGACGATATTTAATAGCAAATAAAATAAATAATATATGTTAATTTCAAGCTGTGTTCATCTAGGAGTTTAGGTATGAGTAGATTTATTAAGGTTTTATTTACATTTTTGATCATCGCTATATTTGCTGGATGCAGTGGTGGCAGTGGCAATACCGCCGAATCTAATCCTCCAACTACTCAAGGAACTTTAATAACCATTGATAACGCAGGTATTGTACCAGTATTTAGTAACGGGAAAACTACAAGCATAATTTATGTTCATAACAATAGTACTAACATCACAATTACCGGTATTAACTATAGCGTACCCCAAAATCAAATAGTAATTCATAAAACCGCGAATCGCAACGCAAATGCAAATTTAGACTTAAGAAAATCTAATCAATACAAACAAAAGTCTAATATCATAAAAACCACAAACACTGATATAAAAACAAGCAATATTGCAAAAACCGACTCTGTCAAATCACCAACTAGTAATCCACCAAAAATTTTAAACACAATAACTGCCTCACAATGTTCTACACTCGCACCAATGCAATCATGCCCAATCCAATTTACCACCCCAGTACTAACAACCAGTGAAGGTCAGGGATCAATGTTACTAACTCTTAGCTATACTTACAATGGCCAAGACTATACCTTTAATCAAATAATCAATTTTCAAGCTATTAATAATTCAACCAATGGGGTTTATTTTTCATCGGGAGTTAATATAAGTGGTTTTGGCAATAGCACTAGTTACGGAACTGTATATGTATACGGTGGAGGAACTAATCAAATTTATACTGTAAATAGCTTATCCAGTAATAAAACCCCAGTCACTATTAGCAACGGCGACATAACTGGGCAAGAAATAGCCTCTAATTTTATTCAGGCAGTTGAAGTAAGTTCACCAATTGCTCCGCAAAGTACCATTGATGCCACTTTAACCACAAACTCAACCAATGATCAATCTTTAGCTACCTATATTTCTACATCTAGCGTCGGAATTTATCCAGTAAATAGCGGTGGAGTTGCTGGACAAGTATCTACCATAGATACAGCCGAAAGCAATAATCCAGGAGGTAGTCTCTTAATCTCCAACGCAGGAAATTCATCTGTAACGCTAGGAACCAGCAGCTCTACCACTGGCATTAGTAATTTGAGCGGTTGCACTAGTGGCACTACTTTGAATGTAGGACAAAGCTGTACTATAACCTTTAATGTTACTCAATCTGGTGGTAGCGGCACCATTACACTCAACTATAATGGAGGTAGTTCAGCAAGTAATATAACTCAGGCTATAACCTGGTATAACAGCCAAAATGGCGCCTTAGTCAGTTTAAGTTATACCAACCCTATGAATTTTCCACAAAATACTGTAGAGACCAATACTGTTACAGTCACCAATATCGGTGGATTTAACTTGACGAACCTTACTGTGCCAACCCCAACAGTCAATGGTAATGCCACTGTAACCATTACCTATCCGGCTACCAACAGTTGTCAAAATGCAACCTTAAATGTTGGCGAAAGCTGTAGTTATAATTTAAATATTGTTGATTCAACTATGGAGACTAATAAACAGGTGGTCTTTGGAATTAGTGGCATCTATAATAATGGAACAAGCCAAACTTATACTCGATATGCAGTATTAACCTACTCCACAGTGGCATTCGCCCCAACCTTACTAATCACTCCCAACCCAGTCGCCACTATGACAATTGAGGGGAATAACAGTGACACAGAAAGTCAAGTATTAACTGTATCTAATGTCGGCAATACTGCTGCAACTATAAGCAGTCAAGGAATTCAATCTCCTTACAATGCATACTTCACCACTACATCATGCCCATCTATTCTAGAGAGCGGATCAAACTGTAATATTACAGTAACTTTAGAACCTTATTCAGCCAGTCAAGAAGTCAGCGCTACCGCAGTATACCAAATTTTATATAATGGTGGGTCATCGTCAACTCTAAGCTCCACTGACAATATTCCCTTTGTAATTACCCCGGATCAACAGAGTTTAACCATAGAATCGGTAACAGTAACCGGTGCCAGTAGCGGTAACGGCACTTCATCATCCCCTTATATTTTTATTGGTAATGTTACCTCACAAATAGTAACCCTAACCTTAACAAATTCGGGTAGTAATCCGATAGATGTTACTGGTATACAAGATATTAACTCGTCATTGACCTGGTCATTAAATTTAGCCCAATCAACTTGCTCCAGCACTGATAATCTTCAACCCGGCGACACCTGTACCATCGTATACAATAATGTACTCAATCAAAATACATTAGCAATTAGTGGTCTTGGCTCAAGTTATACTGAAAATTTATTTGTACCTATAATTGTGTTTAATGATACTGCAGCGGCAGATACTCAATTTGAAGTACAGCCTGGGCTACCATCTGGAGGCACTACTCTTTATGCTACAGCTAATTTAGCCACAGTTGCCAATAGTGTTACCGTACTAAGCCCAGATACAGCAAATACTAGGGTTATGGTACAAAATGTTCTCACTAACGCAACTGGTTATAATTCAATAATAATCACCACCAAAATGGAGGATTATTTTTCTGAAGTAAGTACAACAGTTGGTGCGTGTTCACAAAGTAGCGAAGTTGCGATTCGAACTCAAACATGTACTTTATCTTCTGGTACTAGTACCGGCAGTATTACTTATCAGGTTGAATCGGCGGTGATTGAAAATCAAAGCGTTAAATTACACACACTGTTTGATCTTAATAATTCCAACCAAGTAGTAGGAATGAGTTCAACATATTTCAGTACTACAATACCAGAAAAATAAAGTAACATATAGATGATGTATAGATGATGAAAAAAATTAATATATCGACAGCATTGTCAATTATATTGCGTATTTTATTGTGGATATTTGGTGCTAGCATAATTTTTTCTCTGAGTTGTAGTAATAGCGGAAACAGTTCCAATATACCCAATACAACAACGCTCAGCTATAATACCGACACCACCCCAGTATCATCTAGTGTAGGGGTATTAATCACAGCAGAAGTAGCGGTTATTGATACAGCAGAAAGCGATTCCCCTGCTGGCAGCTTATTAGTTACCAATGGCGGTAATGGGGCTATAACAATGAAAAGCGCTAACGCCACAGCAGGAATTAGTAATTTGGCTGGTTGCCGTAGCGGTAGCATCACCTTATATCCACAAGAAAGCTGTACATTCACTTTTAACGTTACTCAAGATGGTGGTGCCGGAACTATAACCATCAGCTATCTTCAGGGTGCTGAACAAACCGGACCAGCTACTGAAAGCACAACTCAAGCAATTAATTGGTATAATAGCCAAAATGGAGCCTTAGCTAGTATGGAATACGCTAACCCATTAACTATTCATCAATCAACCGATGAGAGTGTTTCAATAACAGTTATTAATACTGGTGGTTATAACTTAACCAATTTATCTATTCCCAACCCACAAGTTTTAGGGTGCACAACTACAACTGCAACAATTAGTTATCCCATCTCTAATAGTTGTAAAAAAGCTAATCTAAACGTGGGTGAAAGCTGCAGCTATATTTTAACTATCAATGACTCATCCTCAGCAACCAACCAACAAATTTTACTTGGTGTAACCGGCCAATATACTAACCAAACCACCAAAACTTATTCCAGGTCTTCTATAATCAACTATTCTACATCAGACTATACTTATGTCTACGCAACTAACTTTCATAGCAACAATATGTCCGCATATTCAGCTAGCACCACCAATGGGTCATTAACCGCGTTGAGAGGGTCACCATTTAGCACTGGTATTGAACCAGCAGGATTTGTAGCAACCCCAGATAATAAATTTATGTATGTTGCTAATAACGGCAGTAACACAGTAAGCGGTTTTGCCGTAGAGTCTAGCAGTGGAATATTAACTAGCATAAGCGGCTCTCCATTTGTAGCTGGTAGTGAACCAGGTAATCCAGTAATGACTCCCAATGGTAAATTTCTTTATGTAAGAAATTGGGTAAGCCATACAATAACGGCTTATAGTATTAACTCTACAACAGGTCTACTTAGCACTATTGGTAATTATAATACCGGGGTTAGTGCTCAAATAATAGCTATAGATGCTACTGGACGCTTTTTATATATTATTCTCACAAACAATACCGTCTTAGAGTATAGCATTAATCAAACCAGTGGCGCACTATCTTCCATCGGATCAATTGCCACGGGGAATTATCCTTCAGATATAATAATTAGTCCCAACAATAAATCTCTTTATGTATCCAATTCTAATTCTAACAATTTATCTGCATATAGTATTAATTCAAAAACTGGTGTACTCTCAGCAATTGGAACATATAGCGCTGGCAATGATCCAGAAACTCTGGTAATTACTCCAAACTACAAGTTCCTATATCTGGTTAACTACAGTTCAGGTAATATATCAGCTTTTGTTATAAAATCAAACGGCAAATTAACTAGCATTAGCGGTTCACCATTTGGATCTGGCGACGGAGCCATTGATGCAGACATAGATTCTAATGGGAAATTTATGTATGTATCAAACAACAGTGGTAATACCGTAAGTGCATATACTATTAATCAAACAACTGGTGCCTTAACTAGCGTTGGTACATATTCATGCAGTGGGGCAAATAATGTACTAATAGATGATGTTAATGGGTATCTCTATGTGACTAATAACAATGGCATAACAGTTTTTGCTATTAATTCAAGTACAGGACAACTAACTCCTGGCAGCACTGCCACTGCTGGTAATTTTACTAACGGGTTACTCATACTACATGACCCCGTAAATATCTTTAAATAACAAATAGGATTAAATCCACACATTTGACATTTGAACTGCGTTGCTGTATGAACATGCAATATTTCCAAACAAATTATGCAGTATAATTATTTGGGAGTTTTATTAGGCAAATTATTGTACTTAAAAACACAAAAGAATTTTATGGCTATAATTTTTAGGGTATAATACCATCTGTAATTTAAAAACCACAAAACTTATAACTATACTCAAAGTATTTGAATGTTGGACTAGGATTGTAAGGGAGAATTTAAGCATGCGCAAATTTCTTAAAGTTTTACCAATTTTTCTAGCCGTAGCTGCGCTTATTAGCTGCAGCGATAATGGCAGCGATTCTACCACATCTGGAGGAGGAGATACCCCATCCGCTCAAGGGGCGATAATTACCATTGACAATGCCGGGGTTGTCCCAGTAATTAACAATGCTAAAACCACGAGTGTAGTTTACGTCCATAACAATAGCAGTAAGGTTACAATTAATAATATCAGCTACACCATACCTCAAAGTGAGGTAACAGTTCAAGCTAACTCAAACTCTAAGCAATCTAAACAAAAAACTAGTTTAATAAAAAAGAATTATAATTCAACAAATCTTTTAAGTACAACCAGCGCTTCACAGTGCTCCACAATTGCTCCGATGCAATCATGCCCAATACAATTTACCACACCAGCGCTTACCGCTAGCCAGGGGCAAGGTTCTATGCTCCTAACTCTTAGTTACAACTATAATGGCCAACATTTTACTTTTAACCAAATAATCAATTTTCAGGCAGTAAATACCAGTACAGAACAAGGAGTTTTCTTTAATTCTGGAGTCGATATTAGTGGATTTGGTAATACTACAGGTTACGGTACAGTATACGTATATGGTGGTGGAACCGATCAAATTTATACATTAAGTAGTTTATCCAGCAATAAAGCTCCAATTACAATAAGCAACGGTAATATTACCGGGCAGGAAATCGCCTCCAATTTTGTCCAAGCAGTTGAGGTTGCTTCTCCTGTTGCAGATCAAAACACTATTGAGGCTACTTTGACTCTTGCTTCAACAAATAACCAATCACACGCCAGTTACAGTTCTAATGCCAGTGTAGGCATTTCTCCTGTAACTAGCGGAGGAATTTTAATTTCGGGACAAGTAGCAGTAATTGATACTTCTGAAAGTTCTAATCCGGGCAGCAGCATGTTAATCTCTAACGCAGGAAACACCTCGGTTACTCTTGGAACTAGTTCAGCAACTACCGGAATTAGTAATTTAAGTGGCTGCACCAGCGGCACTGTTTTGGCTGTAGGGGGTACTTGTACTATCACCTTTAATGTAACTCAAGCTAGCGGGAGCGGCACCATTACTCTGAACTATACCGGCGGAAGCTCTGCAACCAGCATAACCCAAGCTATAACCTGGTATAACAGCTTAAATGGCGCTTTAGCAAGCTTAACTTACACTAGCCCAATGAATTTTCCGCAAGATACAACAAAAATCAATAAAGTTACAGTAACTAATATTGGCGGGTACAATTTAACTAACATTACAATACCAACACCACAAGTTTTTGGAAACGCCACGGTAACTGTTACATACCCTGCCACAGGTAGCTGTCAAAATGCGACCCTCAACATAGGAGAAAGCTGTAGTTATAATTTAAACATACGTAATTCATCAATAGAAACAAATAAACAAATAGTGTTTGGCGTAACTGGTAGCTATGATAACGGCAGTGCTCAAACTTATACCCGATACGGAGTAATAACTTATTCTACTGTTGCTTTAGCCCCTACGCTGGTAATTACACCAAACCCCGCTAACTCTATGACTATCACAGGAAATAATACTAACTATGAAAGCCAAGTATTAACTGTATCTAACGTAGGAAACGCTGCAGCTACCATAAGCAGTCAAGGAGTGCTATCACCTTACAATATATATTTTAATACTATTTCATGTGCATCATCTCTAGAAAGCAGCACAAGTTGTAGTGTTACAGTAATCCTGGAGTCATATGCAGCAAGCCAACAAATCAGTGGCACAGCAATTTATAATATTGCTTATAGCGGCGGTGTTTCCTCTAGTTTAACAGCTACAGATAATATTCCATTTACAATTACGGCTAACCAACAAAGCTTGACTATAGAGTCGGTATCTGCAACTGGAGCGACCAGCGGCGCAGGAACATCTGGCTCCGCCTACTCTTTTAGTGGAAATGTTACTTCACAATCAGTAACATTTACCCTTCTCAATTCGGGCACTAATTCAATTAATATCACCGGGATACAGAATGCCACTTCTGCCTTAGCCTGGTATTTAAACTTAGCTCAATCAACATGCTACAATCTTAGCGGTATGGCGCCTAGCGCCAAATGTACTATCGTGTACAACAATGTGCTGAATGAAAATACTTTGGCAATAAGCGGGCTTGGGTCAAGTTATACCGAAAATATAACTGTGCCCGGCATCGTTTTTGATGATGCTGTAGCGACCGGAACACAGTTTATAACGCAACCAAGTGTACCGTCCGGTGGAACTACTGTATATGCCACAGCTAGTTTGGCGACTGTTACTAACAGTGTTACCGTACTAAATCCAGGTACAACAAATACACAGCTTAGAGTACAGAATGTGCTTACCAATGCAACTGGCTATACACCAATAACCATAACCACAAGCATGGAAGACTATTTTTCTGGTGTAGTTTCAACATCTGGCAGTTGCACACAAAGCAGTAGCAACGCGGTTCGTACCCAGGTTTGTACCCTGTCCTCCGGAAGTGGCACTGGCAGCATTACTTATCGGGTTGAATCTGCCTATATTGAAAGCCAGAGTGTCAGCCTGCATACATTATTTGACATGAGCAATTCAAGTCAGATTGTGGGTATGAGTTCATCGTACATAAGCACTACAATACAGGAACAGTAACATTATTAAACGTTAAAATATTAAATAAATTATGTAAAACAATATGCCCAGAAGTTAATTTTTCTGGGCATATCTACTTTTCTCCATTAAAGGTTAAATTAAGGTAATAATTATGAAAATTGTTATGGTACTTGGAATCATCATTGGGTTTTTACTATGTTCACTGGTGTATATAATTAACAAATATACCAATGGCAATATGTCAAGCACTCACCTTCAGGTTGTGGAAAAAAACTCTTTAGACATTATAAAAACCTATTGCCATAATAATGTAGAATATATTATTATTAACGGTAATGGTACCTCAGTTACGCTATTGGTTGATCAAGATGGTAAACCGCTTAAGTGTACCTATTAAGAATTTGACCTCCTCACCGCCATAAATAGGCGATGATTCCTACGCCATGATACAGCAAATCTCTGCATCTGGTTCAGTGGGTTC
>JAUPUP010000057.1 GCA_030917485.1 Pseudomonadota bacterium | reverse complement strand
TCATGATGATTCAGTACAAAATAATCTAATAGTTAGCATTGTACTATTTTGGTACATAAATATCAACTATTTTTGATTGAATGTACTAAATTATAGAAGTTGAGAATAGTACAGTTATACTCTAAATTTATTGTACTATAGTATTTAGTTTTAATACGAGTTTTTTAAATATACAAAATAATGTTTAGGAACATATACCATTTTAATGTTCGCGTTATATTTTTTGTATGTCATATATGTTTACCCAATTGGCACAATAGGGCAAAAAAAACTCATGCAACGCATAAGTGAAATTAACTACACGTCAAATTTTCTAATTGTAGTTGTAAATTAAAAGTTCTATAATCAATTCACACCAAATGAATATGCAATATTCTAGATGGAACAGCTACCAACATACCAAGCAAAAGACCGTGCAAGATTTATTTCATCATGTGGAATTAATAAATAATGCCATGCTTTCAACGCATTAGCTAGATTATAATTAGTTGCATAACCACAATAAACCTTAGCCGCATTGGCTTTTTGCTGAACATCTTGATTAGTTATATCATCTTTAGCCTTTACTTCGCAAAGATAAATACCATCTGTGGTTTCAACAACAAAGTCAGGCTCATATTTGTTACTGTGATTCCAATAAATTTGAAATTGTGATTCAGCAGGACGCAACCATTTGATTACACTAGCATCATGCTCCAAATTATTAGCAAAAATCCGTTCGCTATCTGAATCAAACTTATATTCTAGATGGCAAGATTTTTTAAATCCATTAAACACGTACTTTTTGATTAACGACTTAGGTTGCACTTCATCAGTAAATAATTTTCTGCCATCCGCAATTAAACTAAAATTCCACGATTGAATTTTGCTAAATGGTCGAACTTGTGGTGCTTCATAGCTAACTGTTTCAACGCTAAAATGCTCCATCATTTGATCATAAATTTTACCAGCAATATATTTATCATACTGGCGAATTAAAACGGATAACTCATTTTTATTAGCTAAACCAGACTCTAGTTTTATTAGAGCTTGCTTAACTAGCTTATTAATTAATATTACATTTTGATCATAGTCTATTTCAGGATAATTTACCAAACTGCTTACTAATTGATTGTATGGGCTTTGTTTAAAATAGGCACCAAATTCAACCCCAATCTTATCAACCAGATTATCCACCAAACCAATTCGTATAATATCCTGCGCGATTATGCTAAATTCAAATCCGACACCAACATCCAAATCAAAATCAGCAAATCTAGCGATTACGATGTTTGGTTGAATGATAATACGTGGAATTTCAATTATATTTTCAATATAGCGTGATACAGTTTGCTGATAAATCTGGGCTAATTCTGCTCGCTGATCATCCGAGAAAATATTTTGCTGATTGTTTACTTCTAATTGTCTAATTACATTATCAATCACGCTGCTTTCAACCGTTTGAGATTTTAATTCAGCGGCTTTGCTAACGCTTTGAATTATTTTGTCGGTACTTAATTGCTCAACAATAAATCGTTTAGCGCTGAGTTTAGATTGCTCTTTTTCTTGTTCTACAACATCAGTGATTAAATCAACCACTTTCTGTTCTTGAATAAAAGTACTTTCAATTTTTGATGGAACAGTTACCACCTCAATTGGTTGCGATAATTCAGTTGGATCAATTTCGATAAAAGAAAATCTCTTTAAAATCGAGTTTTCATCTTTGGCAGCATCAATAACTTTAGTAAAATTTTCATGCGCTAATACGGTTAATTTATCAACAGCATCGACACCAGTTCGTTCACCATAAGGCAGACGTAAACCACGACCAATAGTTTGTTCAATCAATACAGAAGCATTAGCAGCGCGTAATGGTACAATAGTGTAAAGGTTAGTAACATCCCAACCCTCTTTAAGCATATTCACATGAATTACTATCTCAATCTTATTCTCGGGATTTTCCAAAGTTAAAAATAATTGGTGATTGGCATCTTCGTTTTTGGTGGTGCTATCAATTTGTAATACTTTACCAGAATAACGCCCTTGATAGAATTGTGAAGAACTTATGTAATCATAAGTTGCTTTTGCATGAGTTGTATCGCGACACACCACGAGTATAAATGGTTTAACTAACCTCTTACCAGAGTTGAGAGCATATAAATAAAGCTCCGCCTTGGTTTGCTCATGAACACTAATTGCATCTTCGAGCTTTATCTTGTCTAAATCATCATCACTGGTCACACTTTTAGCATCAAAATTTTGCCGTGTTGCCACTGCTGGATTTTTGATATATTTACCATCATCAAGCGCACGGGCTAATGAATACTCATAAACCACATTTTTAAACTGTTTACCTTTTTCATCAATTGGCGTAGCGGTTAATTCTATACCTAACACAGGTTTTAATTCATTGATTGCCGTCTTTGAGCTACCAGCATGATAACGGTGTGCCTCATCCATCAGGATCACTAAATCATTAAGACTGGTTAAATAACTCCAATAAGATTGTCCAAGATACTCAGATAAACGTCTAATTTTAGGTGTTGTTCCTTTGTCTTTACCACTAGTTGGAGGGTTCGCATCTCTATTAAATTTTGAAATATTAAATACATTAATCCGAATCTCATTAGGATTTAAATCTAGACCAGATTTATTATTGTTGTAATTATCCCCAGTGATTATCACAGGCTTATTTGACGCAAAATCAGCAATGCCGCGAAATACATATTTGGGATTGGCTGGATTACCAAAATCTTCAATTAATTTATTGTAAATGGTTAAATTGGGTGCTAAGACAAAAAAATTACGGATATTTTTATGCTGGTATAAGTAAGTAATAATTGCACCCATCAAACGGGTTTTACCAACACCCGTTGCAATTGAAAAGCATAACGATACAAAATCACGTTCAAAATCGCTACAGCTTTGATACTTAGCTTTAACTTTGGCTAGTTCGGAGGCTAAATCAACTGATTTCTTTAGCTCTAAATCATCAGCTAAATCGGCGATAATATCTAGTGCTTGTTTTTGTGGTTCGCGTAATGACATCCGCTGTTTAATGTTCAGAATCTTACTATTTTTAACTTCTACTGGATTTAACCAATTTTTAAGAATTTCAATACTACTCATTCATATTTCCATTCAATCAAAACAATTCATTAGTGTTATTATCGCAAGTATTATCAATGCAATCCTCAATTACCTCATCGTCTTCGCTGTCATCTTCAACAGTTGGCAAATTAATAATATTTAAACTATAGTCATCTTTGCCAAATTCGCAACGACCAAGTAACATCAATGGAATTTTGCGCAATTTGATATTGCTATAGCGAGTTTCTAAGCCTTTAGCAAACGAAGTAGCACAAATCAATAATGTTTCATCTTCGGCTAGTTCATTATGAAGTTTATCCAGCATCTCACCGCTTACAAATTGGGTGGTAGTAAAGATAAAGTCTTTCTCTGTGCTTTTGCCTTGTTTCCAATAAATTACTGCATCTGGCTGATAAACAAAGTTTTCTTGTTTTGCCATCGCTGCAGCTAACATATCAGGATTATATTCCTTGCTAATAATCCAATTACCATATTCATCTTGATTGAGTAGTGATGGTGCTAACTCATAGAACTTGAATCCTCCACCACCTTGCCAATTTATGGCTTTACTAATCCCGCCTTGCTCACCATCAACCACTTTTTGCATCCGTGGCACACAATGAGTATAAGCATGATTGCCAAGCTCAATGCCAATATAACGCCTCCCCATTTTGTGCGCTACTGCGGCAGTTGTTCCAGAACCTAAGAAAGAATCTAAGACTAAGTCGCCATGATTTGTCGCCATATCAAAAATGCGAGAAATTAATTTCTCTGGTTTCTTACTTTGAGGGAAATCTACACTGCCTTCTGAGGCAATAGCACTCCAGCTCATATCTGTCCAAAGAGTTCCTACTTTTATGCGCTTAAAAATCTCTTTATTGTTCTTAGTGCAAGTATATTTCAAAAAGCTTACAAGCCTTTTTGTTCTACCCATAAACCCTATTTGTGTAATGCGGCCTTTATTGCGACCAGAGATGGGTACATATTCTATAGAATAAAATGTATCATCATTATCTGTAGCCAACATTACTCTCGTTCGAATTGAGGTTTGTGCATTTTCTAATGTATAAATACGATCAAAGTATTTTTTATAAATCTCTATTGGCTTTATTTGTTCTTCTCTTGACAATTGTGCAACAGACTTTATCACATGACCTGTATGTTTAAATATTTTAATTTCTTCACCAGATCCATCTTTAGTTGACCCAAAATATGTTTTAGAACCTTCGTCAACTAATACCGAATTATAGGCAAATGACGAAGACTCATCTATATATTTATTTAGTGGAATTTCTTCATAGAGTGTAGTAAATTTTAAGAACTCCTCAGATTTCGAATAAACGAAAATAAACTCAATATTTTTCTTTAAGCGTTTATCTTCACCACCTCCACTTGCCCCAGAACTATTTTTTGTTTTTATGCAAATAGTATTTATATAGTTATTTCTACCAAAGACTTCATCCATTAATACTTTGAGGTATGCTCCTTCATTATCATCCAATTGTATAAAGATAACACCATCTTCTTTTAATAATGTTTTAAGAATTTTTAATCTTTGACTCATCAGGTCTAGCCAAATAGAATGCTCAATACCATCGTCATAATGTTCAAAAGCATTACCTGTATTGTATGGAGGATCTATGTATATACATTTTACTTTACCTGCATATTCTTGCTCTAATGCTTTTAGTGCCAATAAATTATCCCCATGAATCATCATATTTTGGCTTTCTTTATCACCATACGAATATTCTGGACTCTCTATCAATATGCGTGGTTCAAGCTGTGACTCTTCACCTTTGCCCACCCACGTTAGTTCTAATTTCTGATATTTATTATTCTGCTTCATTTTTTTACCTATATATTACTTAATGTTGAGCCAATTCTGTTTTACTTTATCAATATTTTCTTTACAGATTTCTGCATCAGTAAGAGTTTTTTCGAAATCTTCGATGGTTGAATATTTCTTTACTAGCATTATAAGCCCTTTATTTCTATCTTCTACGTTTATACGATTTAAGTCCTGAAATTTAACTCTAAGATAGAAATACTTTTGATCATATTTTTTAAATTCAGGATTAGATAACATTGCCATTAATCGTGAATAAAAATCCTTTGAAATTTCATCTGGAGCCGCTATTAATGAAAGAGCTAAAAACTTAATAAATAGCCTGTCATTATTGGAAAATAATCCTTCTTGTTCCAGTTTATCTGCAAAAGTTTTCCATTGTTTTGCAGTAATGTATTTTACTTTACCGACTAAATAATCAAATTTAGTTTCCAAAGATGGTGGATTAGAAATTAACTCATCAATTTGCTCTGCTACATCTTGCTTAACCAATGATTTAAATAACTCCACAGATTTAGATTCAATAAATTGCTCGATATTGGTTTGATATTCCTGAATTTTTTCTCTACTCGCTGCTGCTTTATCTAACTCATCTTGTATTTCTTTGATATTTGTATTGGCAGACTCTACTTGCTTGGTTAAATACCATGAGAACAGTGCAAAAAATATCCCAATTAATGCTAGAAATCCATTTACACCAGACCAAAAACTATTTAATTGAGTAGTAATTGCATTATATCTGCGGTCTTCAAAATCTTGAATTTTTGAAACTTGATCTTGGAGAACAAAAACTTGTTTATTTGATATATTTGCTGGAGCCGTAATAGAAATGGATTTAACTTGATTAATTAGTTGTTTTTGTTCATTTTTTATATTTTCAACGTCTTGCCGAATTCTCGATATTCCAAATATTGCGATTATTGATAAGACAATTGGAATCAACCAGAAAACAAATAATTTAACCTTATTTTTCATTTAACATCCCAACTAAACAGTTCAATCTAGTTTCCCAATCATGCGGACAACCAACTGTATATCTTTGCTTATCTGAGGCAGATCTTAATATGCCAATTAATTGAATTGTCCACTCATTATTGTTATTTATTTTATTCATCACATATGACATTATTAGAAGTAGATTAAATAGTCTTTTTGAAAAACTGGTTTTATCTTTACGGACAAAAAGATCATTTAGCATATTATTTTCAGGTAATACATCAAAATAAGGTATATTACGATATACAAGCCTACTATGATGAGAAATGATATTTCGAACAACAACTAATGTTCTTGTTAATTTCTTCATAACACTATCAGATATTTCAAGTTCATCAAATATTATTCTGTCATCAACTGATTTTAAATTATGAATCCACCATGAGGTTTGATCAAATGTCATAACTTCAAACGCAGACCATATTGGCGGGTGCTCTGGAGCATTATAAAATAGATAATAATGATTAATAAATATTTCCGTGCTTTTACTTAAATCGCTTATTAATTTATCTAATGATTTTTGGTGAGTTATTGAATCCTTAAAGTTTTTTGAATCTAAATAAGGATGAGAATCATTAGTTTTTTGAATAAATTTTTTATTTTGTAATATGTCTACAAAGACATGCTTATCTTCATCTATAAATAATAAACCGTTATTTTTTAATTTGGACAACACCGCTTTATAATTTGGAAATGCCATAATCAAGTCATCTAATTTAGACTTTTCAGTTTTACTGAAGGATAATTTTTGCCAATTTTCAGCAAATAACTTTAGTTTAATGTATATATTACGTTTAACCGCTAATTCATATATTAGAGTAGTTCTCAGATATATTTCAATTGCCTTAATACTAGCAAATATGTGTTCTTGCAGCTTGGTATCAAAAAGATATAGTTGATAAATATCATCAAAAGAAGTTCCATCTTCAAATCGATTCCCCTCATTTAAAATGTGTTCTGTCTCAAATGGAAGAAAATAACCTCTTAAATGATAGTAACTTAACCGCGACAGAATTAATTCAGCTTGATTCTCATCATTAATTATGAGATTTCTATTTTTTAATAACTGAACCTGTTCGGCAAATGTTTTTGGAGTCTTTGAATGCGCTCGTTGTAGATGTGTCAATATATTGGTATCAAAGAATAAGCGCTGAAGAGTATCATGATCTGCTTTGGATAACTTAACCATGCCTTTATTATCTATAATCTTTTGGATAAGTCTTGACTGTTGGCTATCTTTTATAGATGGCAATAGCTCTGTTAGTTTTTCTATTTCGTGACTAGATAAATAACCGCTATCCACATACTGAATAAATTTGTTTACAAAATTAGTTATCATATTGATCAGACATAAAAAAAGCTCATGTGGTGCGCATATTTTGGAGATCTTACGGTTTCCGCAATAGAGGCCTTACTGAGCATCATTAGCGTTATTTTAACATATTCATAATTGATTATTGTAATTAAATTATTCAATT
This sequence comes from Pseudomonadota bacterium, assembly GCA_030917485.1. Classification (GTDB taxonomy): domain Bacteria; phylum Pseudomonadota; class Gammaproteobacteria; order Burkholderiales; family UBA11063; genus Aquella. The sequence continues at coordinate 220 of JAUPUP010000057.1, read as the reverse complement.
CTAAACCCAACCCTAAAAATATCTTTTATAGTGGTAGACTGTTTTAATCTACTCTCCACATCGCTCAAGAACAACTCTTTGCGATTATCAACCTCATCCTGAGCATCAAATAAATCGCGGCGCTTTTCACTCCGCCTTTTCTCTAACTCTTTGATAACTCGCTGTTCTTTGAGTTTTGCCTCTAAATCTGATAGTTTTTTGGCTTCAGCTTTACGTAGTT
>JAUPUP010000005.1 GCA_030917485.1 Pseudomonadota bacterium | reverse complement strand
TGTCTTTCATAATCCGCATACCAATAAGAGGTGGTACAGTGATGCTAAGATTAGATTGGCTTGGATCAAGATTCTTGAGGAGGCAAAAGTCAGGTACAGATACCCTTATCAAATGCGGCATACTTATGCATCAACTTTATTGAGTAATGGTGAAAATCCAGCATGGATTGCGACTCAGTTAGGACATATAAATATGGATATGGTAATTAAAGTATACGGTAAATGGATACCGAACAATAATTTTATGGGTGGATATCAACTAAAAGGGGATTATTAGTTTGGTCACATTTTGGTCACAAAATTTTACACTAAACTAAAAAAATATTTAAGATCAACAAATTATGTGGTGCCGAAAGTGGGACTTGAACCCACACTCTATTGCTAGAACCGGATTTTGAGTCCGGCGCGTCTACCAGTTCCACCATTTCGGCATTTGGAGTAAGAGGACATCATTATAGTATGTACTTTCTCTATTAGTCAAGTACAATTTTACGCTGCATCCGCCCATTCAATCTCTGCATTCGTATTTAAATTTGCGCTGTTAGAAAAACTAACAGCTGAGTCGCCGCTGAACCGCCGGATAATCAAGTGTTTTTGACAAATTCGAGGACTTCTTGTGCATGATTGGGCACGGTTACTTTACGCCATTCTTTTATGATATTTTGGTGAGTATCAATAATGAAGGTACTTCGTTCTATCCCACGCACTTTTTTACCATACATATTTTTTTCTTTCATTACATCGAATAGACTACACACGGTTTCATCTTCATCAGATAGTAATTTAAATGGTAAAGAAAATTTTTCAGCAAATTTACAGTGTGATTTGATACTGTCGCGAGAGATCCCTATTACCTCATAGCCAGCTTTTTTAAATTCCGGACTAAGTCTAGCAAAATCCTGATTCTCAATGGTACAACCTGGAGTATCATCTCGTGGATAGAAAAATAATACTATGGGCTCGGCTATTTTAGATAGAGTGAACTGTTCGCCATTATGAGACATTAACGTAAAGTCTAGCATTTTGACATATCCTTAAAAAATTATTGTGCGATGGTGTATTATTATTTGATGTTATCTGGCGATTATATCATATGAATAACTAGTAAAGTTCAGTAAAGTTCAGTAAAAATCAGTGCGTGGAGATAGGGTGTTAATTTAGCGTAGATTTGCCATCCCAACTATGCTATACTAGGTGTCTCTTAATCTTTTCTAATATAATTTACTGTTTTTATGGTAGGGGGATATATTTGGATTCAAAAATTGTTTTAGTGGTAGCTATGAATCATGACAATGTAATTGGTGTAAACAATCAATTACCGTGGCATATACCAGAAGATTTGGCATATTTCAAAAATATAACAATGGGTAAGCCAATTGTTATGGGCAGAAAAACCTTTGAGTCAATTGGTAGAGCGCTACCTGGCCGGATAAATATTGTGGTTACTCGAAATACTAGCTGGCAATATGAAAATGTTAAAGTATTTGCAAGTCTTGCACAAGCTTTAAAAGAAATGAAAACATATCCAGAAATATGTGTAATTGGTGGTGGAGAGATATTTAATCAGACATTGCCGATAGCGGATGTGCTGCATATAACTACTGTTGATGTGGCAATTGATAAGCCTGACACATTTTTCCCCGAATTTGATACTGATCAGGAGTGGCAATTGATTGAACAGCATGAGATAATTAGTAAAAATAATAATATTAAATGCCAGTTTAGTCAATATGTGCGCAAACTAAGATTTATTAAGTAAATAGGAGGCATGCGATGGACGATTTATTCCACTTAGGTAAACAGCATATAAAAGATACTAAGCCGTACCAGGCTGGTAAGCCGATTGAAGAGGTAGAGCGTGAGCTTGGTTTGTCAAATATAATCAAGTTGGCCAGCAATGAAAATCCTTTGGGACCAAGCCCTAAAGCAGTTGAGGCGGCAACATCTGCGCTGCATAATATTCACTTATATCCAGATGCGCTTTACTTTAAACTGCGTAAAAAATTATCTCAGTATACTAAAGTAGATATGCAGAATATTACACTAGGCAACGGTTCAGAAAATTGTCTGGAATGTCTTATCAAAGCCTATATTGATGAGGATAGCAACGTGGTGCTTGATCAGTATGCTTTTGCCACAATTAGAATTTTAGTTAAAGCTTATGGCGCCCAGGAACAACTGATTCCATCTATAAATTATCGTCATGATGTTAAAGCTATGGTTAATTCTGTTAATTCACATACTAAAATTATATTTGTAGTGAATCCGAATAACCCAACCGGTACTTACATTACTCATGATGAATTGGTCTATTTGCTAGATAATGTGCCTCCTACTGTAATTGTCGCTGTAGATGAGGCATATTATGAATATATGGATCAACCGGATTATCCGCATACAGTTGAGTTACTATCTAAATATGCTAATCTAGTTATCTCGCGAACTTTTTCTAAGGTATTTGGTATTGCTGGATTGCGTTTAGGATATTTGCTTACCTCTTATCCAGTTTCCGAATTATTACATCGTTCACGGATGCCGTTTAATGTGAACAGTTGCGCTGTGGCAGCCGGAATTGCGTCCCTTGAAGATCACGAGTTTTTAGCGCGTACTAAGAAAGTAAACGCAGAGGGCTTAATCCAGGTGCGGGATGGGCTAGAAGCTTTAGGGATTGAATATATTCCCTCGGTAGCTAATTTTATTACTATTGATATGAAAACTGACGCACAGCTGGTATATAATCAAATTCTGCATAAAGGGGTAATTGTGAGACCGTTAGTTCCATACGGACTGCCAAATCATTTGCGAGTTACTATTGGTACATATGATCAAAATGTGCGTTTGTTGCAAGTTTTAAGAGAGGTCTATCATGCATAATTATTTATCTGGGTTAGGTAATAATTTCTCTAGTGAAGCGCTCAAAGGTAGCTTGCCTAAGCAGCAGAATTCGCCACAGCAAGTGCCGTATGGTTTATATGCTGAGCAATTGAATTGTAGTGCTTTCACTATGCCACGAGCGCGTAATTTTAGAACATGGTTATACAAAATTAATCCTTCGGTTAAACAGGGTCAATTTAAACACCTATCTAAACCATCAAGTGCTCCACAATTATTAACAGCGCCAATTAAAAATATATGCCCACCCACACAGATGCGTTGGAATAAGTTGGATATGTTGCATGGTGATAGTGGGATTGATTTTATTGACAGCTTGACTACTATTGCGGCTAATGGAGATGTTACCTCATTATCCGGCAGTGCCATTCATATTTATCGTGCGGTTAAATCCATGGATAGAATTTTCTATAATGCGGATGGCGAATTATTGATTATTCCTCAAGAAGGCAGGCTGCTTATTCGTACTGAGCTTGGAGAGCTCGAGGTAGAGCCTCTTGAGATCGTAGTAATTCCACGCGGTATCAAATTTCAGGTAAAGCTGCTTGATAATATTGCATACGGATATGTTAATGAAAATTATGGCGCGCCGTTTCAATTACCTGAATTAGGTCCTATCGGAGCTAATGGTTTAGCCAATCCACGTGATTTCTTAGCTCCAGTGGCTAAATACGAGGATGTTTCTGGAGATTTTGAGCTGATATGTAAATTTGAAGGTGAATTGTGGAGTACACAACTGTCAGCATCTCCATTTGATGTGGTAGCTTGGCATGGTAACTGTGTGCCGTATAAATATGATTTACGTAAATTTAATACTATAGGTTCAATAAGTTTTGATCATCCCGATCCAAGTATATTTACTGTTTTAACTTCGCCTACCACTACACCTGGGTTAGCTAATGTAGATTTTGTGATTTTTCCGCCTCGTTGGTTAGTTGCCAATCATACTTTCAGGCCGCCGTGGTATCATAGAAATATAATGAGTGAATACATGGGGTTGTTGCTTGGGCAGTATGATGCCAAAATTAATGGTGGTTTTGATGTCGGGGGAGGGAGTCTGCATAATCGCATGTCACCTCATGGTCCAGATAATAATGCCTGTGTGAAGGCTATAAATAAGGAATTATCTCCAGAATATTTAGATAATACTATGGCTTTTATGCTAGAATCATCGATGACGTGGCGTATTTCTGAGTTTGCTCTAACTACTGATAAGCTACAGACTGATTATCTAGATTGTTGGCAGACTATTGCGCATTCGTTTGCGGTGGATAAAAAATAACAAAAATAGTAAAAAATGGTGAAATTAACCAATAAAATTCGTTAATTGAGTTAATTTTTGGTCATAAGTAGTTATTATTTATAAGTAACGTTAATAGTGGGGGCAGCAGTTAAAATGCAGGAGAATCTATTTACTGATTTGTTTATTAATTCTAAATGGGTAAAAACTAATAAACAGTATGTTGTAACTAACCCAGCTACTGGTCAACAGATTGCTAGTGTTAGTCATGCTGGATCAGATGAGATTGAGGCAGCTATTCAAAGTGCGACGGTGGCATTTAAGGTATGGAAAAATAGCTCGGCAAAAACCCGTTGTGAAAAATTGCAGAAGTGGTGTCAATTAATTATTGCACATAAGGAACAGTTGGCTGCATTAATTACAATGGAGTGTGGTAAACCACTCAAAGAAGCTGCTAATGAGGCTCTATATGCGGCATCTTTTGTGGAATGGGCGGCGGAGCAAGCGCGGCGGATTGATGGGGTTATAATTGACAGTCATATGCCCAATACTGAAATCAATGTGGCCTACGAGCCAGTTGGAGTTGTAGCCGCTATTACTCCATGGAATTTTCCCGTAGCTATGGTTACTCGAAAGATTGCTCCAGCAATTGCCGCAGGGTGTTCTATAGTCTTAAAACCTTCCGAACTCACGCCACTCTCGGCGCTTTATTTAGCGCACCTTGCATTGTTGGCAGAATTTCCTGAAGGATTAATCAATATTATTGGTGGTGATTCGGCTGAAATTGGTGCTAAATTTACTCATGATGAAAGAATCAGAAAAATTACTTTTACCGGATCAACTAGGGTGGGTAAAATACTATTGGCTGACAGTGCGTCTACTTTGAAGCGTGTATCGTTGGAGTTGGGTGGTAATGCGCCGTTTATCATATTTGAAGATGCAGATATGGATGAGGCTCTTGCTGGCTTGATGCAGTGTAAATTTAGAAATGCTGGTCAAACTTGCGTATGTGCTAATCGTATATTAGTTCAACAATCAATCTATGATGAATTTGCTGCCAGGTTTAAGAATATGGTAGCTAAATTAAACGTAGGTAATGGCTTTGATGAAAATACTAATATTGGACCGTTAATCAATTTATCTGGTAAACAAAAAGCCCAAGCACATATTAAAGATGCAGTTAATAAAGGCGCTACCCTGTATTTTGGTGGTGAAGATTTAGGGGGTAATTTTCTGCAGCCAACTATTTTAACTCATGTTACGGATGATGCTTTGCTTTGTCGGGAAGAAACTTTTGGGCCTGTAGCACCAATTTTTTCTTTTATTGATGAGGACGAGGCGGTATATAAGGCGAATAATACTAAATTTGGTTTGGCTGCATATTTTTTTACCAGTGATTATAAACGTATTCATCGTTTAAAGCGTAGTCTTGAAGTAGGGATGATAGGCGTGAATAGCGGTGTATTATCCGCAGAAAATGTCCCGTTTGGTGGAGTTAAGGAGTCTGGGTTAGGCAGAGAAGGCGGTAAACCTGGTATTTATGAATTTGTTGAAGCAAAGTATACCATGAATAAATTTTAAACCAAATTTGAAATTGTTGGGACTATGTATTATTGGGACTATGCCATATCTTGCAGTTATGCCGTACTAGATATGATATTGGTTGTCAGGTTTGAAAGGCAAAAAAGTGTATGGGCTATAAATTTGCTGCTGTGAATGAGTTTAGTGAGCCACGTTCGCGCGATGAAATGGATGCTTGGCTAAATGAAAATGAGATCATTGAAATTGAATGTCTCATCTCTGATTTAACTGGAGTGCCACGCGGTAAAATTATCCCGCGTAGTAAATTTACTCATGATAATAACATGCGTATGCCACAAAGTGTTATTAGTGCTACAGTAACCGGTAATTGGCCAGATGATGCCATTATGGATCAGTATATAGCTGAAATTGATAAGGATATGTTTCTTGTTCCAGATGTTTCAACGGTGCGCAAGGTTCCATGGACAAGCGAGTCGGTGGCACAGGTAATTCATGATTGTCATTTTGAGGATGGTACACCGGTTGATTATGCTCCACGTAATTTGTTAAAGAAAATTATTAAATTATATGCGGATAAGGGGTGGGAAGCTGTACTTGCCCCAGAGGTTGAGTTTTATCTAGTTGATAAAAATATTGATCCGGATATTCCATTGCGATTACCAATAGGCAGGTCAGGCAGAGCCGAAACGGCAAGACAGCATTATAGTATTGATGCGGTAAATGAGTTTGATGCGCTTTTTAATGACTTATATAGTTATTGTGAGGCAATGAATTTAGATTTAGATACGTTAATTCACGAAGTTGGGGCTGGGCAGATGGAAGTTAATTTTCTGCATGGCAATCCGCTAAAATTAGCGGATAAGGTGTTTTACTTTAAAAGAGCGCTGCGTGAAGTTGCCCTTAAACATGATATGTATGCTACATTTATGGCTAAGCCGATGGAATGGGAACCTGGCAGCGCTATGCATCTACATCAAAGCGTTCTTGACAAAAAAACCGGCAAAAATATTTTTAGTAATTCTGATGGTAGCCCCTCCAAAGAGTTCTACTGGTACATTGGCGGGCTACAAAAATTTGTGCCTAGTGCAACTGCATTTTTTGCGCCATATGTTAATTCTTATCGGCGGTTATCACGCTTTACCTCAGCTCCAATAAATGTAAAATGGGGAGTAGATAATAGAACAGTTGGGTTTAGAATTCCGTCTTCCAATGCTGACAATCGTCGAGTTGAAAATAGAGTAATTGGTTCTGATGCCAACCCATATGTTGCTTGTGCTGTATCGCTGGCTTGTGGTTATTTAGGCTTAATTAATCAGATTGAGCCTAGTAGCGAAGAATTGGGTAATGCTTATGACAGCGTTTGTGATTTACCTGAGAGTTTAAATGAGGCTGTTCGTGCTTTGGATGAATGTCCAGAGTTGGAGGAGTTGCTGGGTATGAGGTTTTGTGGTATTTATAAGGCGGTGAAATTAACCGAATATGCGGAATTTACCCAAGTTATCAGCTCCTGGGAGCGTGAGCATTTATTACTTCATGTGTGAATTTATGCAAGGCTGTTCGTAGAAATCACTATTTACAAAATTATACAATTAAAAATAATTATAACTTATTGATATTGTTAATTTGATGGTTTAGATAAGGTTTAATATATTCATTCTACGAACAGCCGTGTGAATTTATGTTAGCCTACCCAAAATAGTATAGTTTTACCTTTAATATTTAGTGTACATTATTGTTCTTAAAGAATTAAGCTAAATACTTAATATCAATGCCTTAAAATTAATTTTTAAGTAGAACAAATTGTTAAGTATAACAAAACTAAATAGAAAGGGTAATTATACAATGATTGGAGTAGGTAAATTAAACGCATCAAACACATCAAACGCAACAACATCTGCTAGTGGTAATCAAAATAATAATTTAGGCAGCACGAATCCCTTCGCATCAGAATCAACAAATATAAGTAATCTTTTTCCACGAGAAGCATCAACAAATCCGAGTAGTCTTTTTCCACGAGAAGCATCAACAAATACAAGTAATCTTTTCCCACAAGCAGCATCAACAAATACAAGTAATCTTTTCCCACTAACGGAAAAACAAGTATTAGAACAAACATCAGATAAGTCTTCTGAAAGTTCAGTGGTTGGGTCAAGTCAATCATGTACAAGTGATAAGAGCGAAATTATAACTAAATTGAACGAGTGGAAAAATGGTGAGATAAGGCTTTTTAATGTGGTGTATACCCTATTGGAAACGTGCATAAAACCTTGGGTAGATATTAATCCATGGGAAGATCTTAGTGCGACAGATATGACGGAGAGTATAAAAAGTTATGTAGATGGGTATCTGATAAGTGTCGAAGGTTCTAATAATCTACATGATATGGCTAAATTAGGGTCTATTATAAAAGAATTTGTAGCTGTATACAATCAAAATAATAAACTGCGTGCCACAAGAAAAGAGATGCTAATAGCGATTCAAAGGAGTATTTGTATTCTCGGTAAGAGTGTACTTATGGTTGATCCTGTTACTAATTTAATGTATCGAGGAGAGCTACCTTTTGAAAATGCCAATCTATGTGGTGCGCAACAAATAGCTGATGTTATCGAAGAATACGTAGTGAATGGAGTTGAAAAAGGAAGTTTAGATTTAGGTGGGTTGGCACCAGGTACTTTATTGATTTCATTGCCTATAGATGTGTTACGTATATTGCCTAATTTGCGGAAATTATATTTACCAAGATTAAATCATACGTTTAATTGTCCATCTGGTATGTTTGAAAGTGGATTCGCTAAGTTAGAGTTTCTTTCTATAGTGTCAGAATATCAACTGCATGAAAATATATTTGCTAACGGGTTAACAAATTTAAAGCAACTGCATTTAGCTAATGATGGTGGGGTCTACGAGGGGGGTATGCTGCATACAGAATTTAATCCGAATATGTTTAATAATCTTGGTGAGTTACAAGTTCTTCATATTCAACTTGAGCAGCCAGATAGGTTTACATGTTTAAAAACATATTTGAATTTTTCACGATTATCTAAACTGGAAACATTAGTTTTTGTGGTAGAAAGCTTTCATAAAACACATAACTGTGAAATATCTTTTAATCAAATACCAAGTACAGGTGCTCTAGAGAACTTAACTTTAGGGGGGTCGGATAATTTAGTTGATATTCCTTCTGCTGAAGATATCGAAGAAAAGAAATGGTATAAGAATTTGCAAACTATCACTATTGAGGGTTTCGGTTTAAAGAATATTCACACAACCACGATTCATGAGTTGAAACATTCATTTGTTGGTGTAGAAGTTCGTATTGTAAAAGAACTGGATAGCAGCGAT
>JAUPUP010000056.1 GCA_030917485.1 Pseudomonadota bacterium | reverse complement strand
GTTCCATAATTCATTTATGCTCTACTTTATCGTGATGTATTTTTTTTGGTAGCCTGCTGATTTCGTATGCTTCTTCCTAAATTGAATCGTTTATTCATGAATCTTCACCAGAAGATATTATGTAACTGTACTCTAAGCTATTTAACATTTCAAGTTTGAACTTTGTGGGTGTTTGCAGTAACCTAGGAAAAATTTCGTCTGCGGAAAAGGAACTAATTAAATGCAATTTATTAAAACTACTCGAATTAAACTAGTTGTTATTAAGCTTGATTTTAGATTTAATTTTATAAGCTTTCTGAGGTTACTTCCTGCTGTAGAGTGTAGTAAGGTTCTAAGCTATAGAAAAACTGAAGATCAGCTCCGCGCATTTGCCTCGAGTTTATTAAAATATTACTATTTAGCCAAGTGTTTAAATCTAAGCCCCTCACAAATTAAAATCAATTATACTCCAGCTGGTAAGCCTTATTTGGATCTGCTCGGCTGTAAGCTTAAATTTAATATTTCACATAGTGGTGAGTATGTAATTATGGCAATTGCGGATGATTTAGAAATTGGGGTTGATGTTGAGGAAATTGATTCAGCATTCAGTTATCAGGATGTGATGGAGCTGGTTTTTAGTTCATCTGAAACTGCACAAATCAAAAATTTAACTGACTTTTTCCATCTGTTTGGAAAAAAAGAAGCCTATTTAAAAGCTCTTGGTGTTGGCTTTGGCTCTGAATTAATAGCAACTCCAGCGTTGAATTTAGATTTATATCAGCATGGAGTTATCGATGAGTTCAAACGTTATTATTTAGTTAGTAATATGAATCTAAATAAATATGTGGTTAGTCTTTGTGTTATAGAGGATCAACCGAACTCTTTTTTCACTAGATGAATATTGGTGCGTTTTAAACTTAATGAGTTGCTGCAATTTTCAAGGAACAAGAGTATAAATGAACATTGATTTACTTGATGAAATAGATTATAACAAAATAGTTTATGATTGGAATCAGACGGATAAAGCTTATCCCAAAGATAAGACTATTCAGCAACTTTTTGAAGAGCAAGTACAGCGAACGCCAGATAACATTGCCGTGGTGTTTGAAGAGCAAAGTCTAACTTATCAAGAGTTAAATATTCGCGCAAACCAGTTGGCACATAAGATCCGCAATAGTTATAAACAGCAAACTGACAAAGAACTCCATCCAGATACATTAATAGCCTTGTGTTTAGATCGTAGTCTAGAAATGATTGTTGCAATTCTAGCTGTGCTTAAGGCTGGTGGCGCGTATGTTCCATTAGATCCAGAATACCCAGATGAACGTATAATTTATATCCTACAAGATACTCAAGCAAAATTATTGTTAACGCAAAGTCGATATTTAGCTAAATTAAATCAGATGCTAAATGCAGAAGCTATAGAATCTTTTAATTGTATTAATAGCATTGTAATGACGGTGAATGCAGAAATTCATGATGAATCTGGTAATAATACGCTACATAACGAGGCATTTTCAAAAATTATGTTGCTAGACATAACCAACTACTCAAGTTATCAAGATGAAGGAGATTTGGAACTTGGTGTAACAAGCAAATCAGATAACCTTGCGTATGTTATTTATACTAGTGGTACAACTGGTATGCCTAAGGGGGTGATGATTGAACATAGAAGTGTATGTAACCTACTTGATTCGTTATTGCCAGTATATGATTTATCAAGTGATGATAAAGTGGCTGAGTTTACGTCTTATGTATTTGATGTATCTGTATCAGAGATATTTATTACTTTGATCCAAGGCGCTATTCTACATGTACTTTCAAATGAGACTCGTAAAAACTCTGAGTTAATGAGTAACTATTTAAAGCAAAATGGTATTACATATTGTTACGTACCGCCAGTGTTATTAGCGCAATTAGCCCAAATTAATTATCCATTATTAAAATCTGTCATATACGCAGGTGAGCCATGTAATAAATTGGTAGCAAAATATTGGAGCAGTTGTTTACAGTTACATAATATTTATGGTCCAACTGAAGTAACAATTTATGCAACACATAAACAAGTAATCAATTCAGAAGTTGAGCAAATAGGAAGACCACTTCCAAATACAAAAGTATATGTATTGGACGCTGATCTTCAAATAGTTCCAATTGGCGTAATTGGTGAACTCTATATTGCTGGTGCAGGATTAGCGCGTGGTTATCTGAATAATCCAGAATTAACCGCGGAACGCTTTATTTTTAATCCATTTGCAACAGAGTCGGATATTGCGAATAGTTATACGCGGATGTATAAAACTGGCGATTTGGTGCGCTGGCTACCAGATGGTAATTTAGAGTATATAGGACGGAATGACTTTCAAGTAAAAATTCGCGGCTTTAGAATAGAACTCGGCGAAATTGAAGAGCAGTTATTGCGAATTCCTCAGATTAGGCAGGCGTGCGTAGTTGCAAAAACTAAGGTAGAGACAAATCAACAATATTTAGCAGCATATTATGTGTTAAATAAAGAAGTAAGCCATGGTGAATATTTAGTTGACGAAGAAATTCTGGATAAACTTGGTTTAGTTTTACCTGATTATATGTTGCCAAGCGTGATCATGGAATTAGATTCATTGCCGCTGACAATTAGTGGTAAGTTAGATCGACGAGCACTACCTGATGTTGAGTTTACGAATACGAGCAATTATGTAGCTCCGGAGAGTGAATTAGAGCAAACGATTGCACAAATTTGGTGTGAAGTTCTTGGCTTAGAGAAAGTTGGGATTCATGATGATTTCTTTAGGTGCGGTGGCAATTCAATTCTAGCCATTCGTTTAGTTCATCAAATGAGTCAAGTCTTAGATTTACACCTCGCCGTTGTAGATATCTTTAAACATAAAACCATTCAAAGTTTTATAAAGCATCTAGAAAGTACTACTACATCGCAGCAATATATTGTAATGTCTCCAGTGTCTTTGGAACATTATCCACTCTCTTTTGCACAAGGGCGCTTGTGGTTTATTGAACAATATGAAGCAGGTACTAACGCTTATCATATACCCATGTTAATTGAATTAGCTATGAATGTTAATGTTGATATTCTAAAGCAAAGTATTCAGGCGATTGTTGCGCGTCATGAGATATTAAGAACTATCTTTGTTAAAAATAGCGATGGTAATTATTATCAACAAGTACAAACGGCAAAGTTAAAAATTAATGAATACATTATAGATGAGGATAAATTTCCGAGCCTTTTTAATAAGCAACTTGATTTGGATGTGAATACACCATTTGAATTAACCACTAGCTACCCAATTCGGGTCAGTGTTTATCAGATAATTAGCAATAGTTTTGTAGATACTAATAACGCTATAATTAGAAACCCATCACAATCTAGACGCATGCTTTTGATTAATGTGCATCACATCGCGAGTGATGGTTGGTCAATGGATATATTGGTTAAAGAAATTTATGCCTATTATGATTACTTTAGCAATTCTAAGACGAAGCTAAGTTTGCCTCATTTAACTATCCAGTATAAAGATTTTGCTTATTGGCAAAGAAATTATTTGAGTGGGAATATTCTTCAACAGCAATTAAATTATTGGCAACAGCAATTAGCTGATTATGAACCTTTAGTGCTGCCAACGGATAAAGTACGACCAGCACTGGTTGATTACAGCGGTAAGAGCATTAGATTTAGTCTAGATGCGGAATGTTCCGCAAAACTTAGATTAGCCGCTAGAGCTCAAAACTGCTCTTTGTATAGTGTATTATTGAGTGGGTTTTATGTTTTACTAAGTAAGTACAGCAATCAGGATGACATAGTAATCGGAACTCCGTTTGCTAATCGTCACTATAATCAAATTGAGAATTTAATTGGTTTTTTTGTGAATACTTTGGTGTTAAGAGCAAAAGTTAATCCTGATGATTCAATCACTGATTTAATTCAACAGCTTCATCATGAGCTAATCCATGCTCAAGGGCATCAAGATTTACCTTTTGAGAAATTAGTTGACCACCTTAATGTTGAAAAAGATCTATCGCGAAATCCAATTTTTCAAGTTATGTTTGGTGTACAGTATTTTGGGAAACTAGATGCTCAGCAACAACTTTTTAAAGTAGCAGATATTCAGGATTTAAATTATAACGTTGCTAAATTTGATTTAGAATGTTTTATGGACGATTCAGAAAGCATAATTAGTGGGTTCTTTAAATATGCAACAGCGCTTTATGAAGAATCAACAATAGAACGGATGATAGCGCATTATCAATTAGTGCTTCAACAATTAGCCGATGAAGTATCGCAAACTTTTGATTGTGAACAACATAGTCAGCAGCGTAAACTTAAAGATTATCAATTGCTCAGTCAAGCAGAATACCAACAAATAGTTTATGACTGGAATCAAACGGATAAAGCTTATCCTGAAGATAAAACTATTCATCAACTTTTTGAAGAGCAAGTGTTACGAACACCAGATAACATT
>JAUPUP010000055.1 GCA_030917485.1 Pseudomonadota bacterium | reverse complement strand
TTGAAGCTGCACATGACGGGTATAATAAAAACATCACCGAAGAGATGTATGTTGAAGAACTCGGCGCATTTTTTGAAGCAGTAGAAAATAACAACCAATTTGTAAATAATCTAGAGAAAGATTATAATGTATTGCAATTATTATATAAAATTGAGGAATCTAATTTATCTTCAAATTTTACTATAACTAATTTTAAGTGTAAATAGAGCAGAGCATGTTGACTGGAATTTTAATTATTGCGCGGGCTGGATCCTCTAGATTAAGCAATAAACATTTTCTTAATCTATGCGGTGCACCCATATTATCATATTTGATAGGGAGAATCCAATATGAATTTACTGATGAACTAAAGCAAAAAAAAGTTGAACTTATTATAATCACTGGTAAATCTGACCCGCAAAATAGACTTTTTGAACAATTTGACATACCAGTGTTTTATGGTAATGATAACAATATTCCACTTCGACAACTAGAAGCATCCGAGGCATTTAAATTGGACAATATAATTTCTATTGATGGAGATGATATTTTATGTTCAACCACAGGAATGCGCCAAATTTATGATTCTTTGACTAAAATAAAAAATAAATATGTTTGTGTAACAGGGTTACCGCTAGGAATGAATGTATGTGGATATAGCATAGATTATTTAAGCCACTCCCTAAATAATTCTAGCTATCAGCTTTTAGAGAATGGTTGGGGTAGAATCTTTAATAAAAATGATTTAGTTACTATATGCATGTACAGCAATAATTTTGTAAATAACGGCGATATTGCAAGTAAATTTAATATTGTATATCGCTTTACTCTAGACTACATTGATGATTTCAAGTTTTTTGCTGTAATTATTAATGAACTTAAGGAAAGTATTTATACTATTAATGATGACGATTTAATTGAATATGTAAAACAACATAAGTTATATGAAATTAATAATCATTTGAGTGAGGAATATTGGATTAATTATAATAAATTAGTTGATATGGAAGTGAAAAATGACTTTAAATAAAATATTTCAGGACAAAGCACATAAATACATACCTGCTGGTTGTCATACATATAGCAGGTGCGACGACAGCTACCCCTTAAACGCTCCAGCAGTTCTTGAACAAGGTAAGGGGAGTATTGTAAGTGACCTTGATGGAAATGAATTTATTGATTATGGTATGGGATTACGTTCAGTTACTGTAGGTTATAACTATGAGAGAATCTCCAATGCAGCTATCGCCCAGATTCATAATGGAAATAATTTAACTAGAGCGTCTAAAATTGAGATTGAAGCTGCCGAATTACTCTGCAACCTTATACCGTGGGTGGATATGGTTAAATTTGCTAAAAATGGTTCTACTGTGACATCTGCCGCCATAAAATTATCTCGTGCATATACGGGTAAAAAGTATGTAGCACGGTGTGCACAGCATCCTTTTTTTTCTTATGATGATTGGTTTATTGGCGATACAGTCATGAATTCGGGTGTACCTGACGAAAGTCATGCTTTGACCCTACAATTTAATTTTAATGATATTCTGAGTTTAGAGCAATTATTTCAAAAATATCCGCAACAGATAGCGGCAGTAATATTAGAGCCTGCTACTACTGAAGAACCCGTTAATGGTTTTTTGCAGCAAGTACGCGAGATTTGTACCAAACACGGGGCAGTACTGATTTTAGATGAAATGATTACTGGATTTCGTTGGCATCTCCAAGGTGCATGTAAATATTATGATGTAATACCAGATTTAGTCACTTATGGTAAAGGGATGGCTAATGGATTTTCTGTGGCTGCTTTGGGCGGTCGGCGTGAGATAATGAATTTAGGTGGCATTCACCATGACCAAGAACGAGTATTTTTAATTTCCACAACTCACGGTGCAGAAATGTGCGGGCTGGGAGCTTTTGTAGAAACCATGAAGGTATATAATGAATTAGATGTAGTTGATACAATCTGGAACAATGGTCAGCAACTAGTTGATGGAATGAATAATATTAGTAGCGAATTGGGAATAAATGAATATTTTTCAGTTATAGGAACCTATTGTTCACCTAATTTTATTACTAAAGACCAAGCACAGAATATATCCTTAGAATTTAGGACATTATTTATGCAAGAGATGATAAAAAACGGGGTATTAATGCCGTGGATGGCTATAGCCTATGAGCATGCACAGGTGATTGACCAAACTTTAACTGCAGTTAGGCACTCTTTGAACGTGTATAAAAAAGCATTGTCTGACGGCATTAATAATTATTTAGATGGGCGTTCCATTAAGCCTGTATTTAGAAAATATAATTAATTGATGCTTGATAAATGGTAATTGAATCTCAGCTATTTATTAAGAATAAAAATAAATTCTATGGATAGTATTTTTAAGCATTCATATTCTGATAAAATAAAAATTGAGTAATTATAAAATGCAGAATCTTTTCAATTTAAATAAAAAAATTATTGTTGTAACAGGTGGCAGCGGATTATTGGGGTCTGTTATTTGTAGAGCGTTGGCTAATTATAAGGCAACAGTTATAGTTGCCGATTTGAACCAAGATGCTGGTACAGAGTTAGCAAAATCAATTTGCAGCGATGGTTTTTCAGCCAAATATCTATCTATAGACATTACCTCAAAGGCATCAATTAATGAATTAATTAATTCAGTGGCAAGTGAGTATGGCGGTATCGACGTATGGGTAAATAATGCATACCCAAGAACCTCAGATTGGGGGGCAAAGCTTGAAGATATCCCCATTGAATCATGGAATAAAAATGTAGAAATGCATTTAGGCGGATATTTTTTGTGTTGTCAACAAGTTGCTCAGTTTATGCGGTATCGTGAATATGGCAATATCATTAATTTTGCTTCTATCTATGGTATGGTTGGTCCTGATTTTTCAGTTTACGATGGAACTAATATGACTATGCCGGCTGCATATTCAGCAATAAAGGGCGGAATTATTAATTTTACTAGGTATTTGGCTAGTTATTATGGTAAATATAACGTGCGGGTAAATTCGATTTCTCCGGGTGGAATTTTTGATAATCAGCCAGAAAGCTTTGTAAAAAATTATTCGAAAGCATGTGTTTTAGGCAGAATGGGTATGGCTTACGAATTATGCGGTCCATTAGTTTTTTTAGCCTCTGATTCATCAAGTTATATTACTGGACATAATTTAGTTGTTGATGGTGGCTGGACTATAGTCTAATAAGCATATACTCTTCGTCTTTCAATTACGATCAGTATATAAAATAATAAGTTAAGCATTAGCATGTCAAATAATTAGCTTATTATGATAAAATGACTCCTTAAAGCAAAAATAAATACTCGCAGTATTTCGATTTTGAACCCGAAATATTGTAGGAATACATGACGGGCATGCGTCCCACAATGTACAGCTAAGTACATGAGGAATGGATTATAAAATATGACAAAATTCAGAATTGAAAGACTAAGAGTATATGCAAGAATATAAGATAGCGGTACTAGGCTGCGGAGCTATATTTAATCGACATTTAAGCGCGATTCAAAATAATGCAGAGTATTATAAATTAATTGGAATATATGATCCAAAAACAGAACTACAAGCAGAATATGCTCAGAGCTTAGGTATTAAAGGGTATTCGTGTGAGGATGAGTTATTAAATGACTTCGAAGTTAATTGCGTTGCAATTTTAACTCCGAGTAATTTACATTACACACAGGCGGTGCAAGCCCTGAATAATAAAAAAAATGTCATCTTAGAAAAACCAGCTACGTTTTTGGGTAGCGAATTAAAACATTTAGAACAGTTAGCAATACAAAATGGAGTTAAGATTTTTGGAGTTCTACAAGTTAGGTTAAATCCTGCTGTAGTTATTGCTAAACGTGCTATAGATGAAGGATTACTTGGTAATATTCGTAGTGTCGCCTTAGTTCAGCGCTGGCAGCGTCCGCTTAGTTATTTTACCGGATGGCGCGGAACTATGGCTAGTGGCGGGGGCATTCTTCGCGAATTTGGCATTCATTATTTAGATGTATTACAATATTTAGTTGGGGCACCCAAAGTTAGTGGAGCTAACTTTTATAATACAAAGTTTATAGCAACTGATGTAAGCGATACTATTTATGCTTTATTTGATTTTGGTAAATTTGGCGGCTCAATGGAAATATCTATAGCTTGTGAACCTAAAAACATCGAGTGTTCTTTATTAATTACCAGTGAGCAAGGTTATATTAAATTAGGCGGTAAGTCTTTAGATGAAATTGCAGCCAGTGAATTTTTAACAGAAAATATTACATCTAAATTTGCCGAAATTAAACAGCAAGTATTAAATAGACAAGTTGCCGATTTAGCAACTCAGGGGGCGTCACCATATCACCCAGAATTGTATCGTCAAATTGTAGTGAATCCAGAACGTTTTGCCCTAAGTGCAATGTATAATGTAACTGATTTGGTTGAAAAAATTTATCAGTTTAAAAACTAAATAAGCTTAGGTATTTTACATTCATGACTTATTAAATTTACTAAGCTAATAATTTTGCGATAAACTAGCGTTACATATGGTTTGGTTAGAACAGGGATAACAAATTAAAAATAAAATATTTTTATTATTATTTACTTTTTTATTAATAACTTTTTCTACACTAGTGTTGTATCTGCCTAAACCGTCAGATCCTAAATTTGTTATTCAAAATAAAAACAATCAATATTATATTAATTACAATCAAGTAAATACGCACAATAAGTTAAACAATTACAACAGTTTAAACCGCAATTACTCGCCTGAATTTTCTTCACAAGAGTTGTTTGAGTCATTTATTATTCCACAACCAACGTTTTTGGCAGCAGCCCATAGCGCTGCGCTTGAAATATTGCCCAACGGCAACTTAATTGCCACCTGGTTCGCTGGCAGTCATGAGGGTAAACCAGATGTTAAAATATGGCAATCCATATTTGACGGAAGAAAATGGGAGCTTGCTCATCCAATTATTACTCCAGCTAAAATTGCCCATGACACCGATCAATATATCAGAAAAGTGGGTAACCCGCTGGTATATAGATCAATTGATAATCATCTACATTTATTTGTAGTATCGGTTGGTTTAGGAGGATGGTCGGGTAGTAGTTTAACTCAATTTATTTCAAAAGATTTAGGTAAAACCTGGGGAGTAGGGCATAAGTTAATTTTAAGCCCATTTTTAAACATTAGTACTTTAATCAGAACTAAAGCAATAACCCTTGCTGATGGTGGATTTTATCTACCAGTATATCATGAATTTATGCGCACCTATCCAGAGTTATTGCGCTTTGATAAAACCGGCAAATTTATTTCACAAACTCGATTGAATAGTCATAACAGTTTGGTGCAACCTGCGATATTACCTATAACTCCTAATTATGCTTATGCATTTATGCGTAACCATACTCGGAATGATAACCCATTGTATTATCAAACCACCAATGATGGTGGAGTTAGCTGGACTAAGTTGGCTTCAACTAATTTAAGTAATCAAGATACCTCTTTGGCTGTAGAGATGGTTGAATCTAGTCAATATTTAATGGTACATAATATGGGCGGTAGAGATAAATTATCCTTAGCTGTTTCTAATGATGGCATTAATTGGCGGGATATTTATTTATTAGAAAACACTCCACATGAAGAATTTTCATATCCAGCGATACAGATACATGCTGGTATAGTAGATATCTTATATACTTGGAAACGCAGTAATATTAAGCATGTAGAATTTAATTTGTCATGGTTAAACCAGCATTCAGGCTATTCTCGATGCAAAACTTAAGGAAGAATAACTAATGCCAACTATACTAAGAATTAAATGGTTTCGTTTTTTCTTTTTTATATTTTACCCGGTTGAATATTTTTATTAATTAATAAAATGAGGATTGGGGTGTTAGGGTGTTATAAAATATAATATGTTATATGGTAATAATTAGATGTTAAAAAATAATTTCAATAAATTCATATGTAAAACTAATTTATTTATACGCTTATTCAGTTTAATGTTCATTATTATACTTGTCTTATATTGTCCGGTATATCATCAATTTACTATTATACAACTCTTCAAAGGTATCCTGGGTAATTTGAGTATAGTTAGCTTATGTTTATTAATAATCTTA
>JAUPUP010000054.1 GCA_030917485.1 Pseudomonadota bacterium | reverse complement strand
ACCCGTGTATCGTTTTATTCAATTCATAATCTTCATCTGTTTCGTTCCAATTAATAACTAACTTCTGATAATCTTCGTCTGTTATAAGTCTCAAATTAGATATACTCTCATCTAATTGGCAGGAATTTACATCATTTAAAGCCTCTAAATAGCAGCCAAATATTTTTTCTATAATTTCTTTAGAATACTTATCAAGCATATAAGATACTTCTAGGACTAAACCTTCTTCACGCTGTTTAGCTATAATTGATATACCAAACTTCTCAACATTTCTTTTTAGGCTAATCCATGTAACATCTTGTCCAGATTGCTCAAAATTATGCATAGTAAACATAACCTGAATTAACGCCTTGCTTTCCTGACTATCTATAATAGCAACATTCCTAACCGATGCAGGCATTACTTGAGTTATTTGAGTCAAATTAATATCAGAATGCTCAGTTAAAAGTGTTAATTCTTGATGTACTCTTAAAAAATTTTCTAAAATACTTTCGGTCTTAGAATAATCAAAAATTAAAGGTAAAAAACTAATAAAGGGACCCAATGCATGATTAAATTCAGGTTTGCGATTAGATACTGTTATTCCAATAGTAAACAGTTCCTCATGGTTTTGATTAAATTGATTTAATACATGATACAAAAGAGTAAGTAAAATCGTGTATAAGCTAACTTTACAATCTAGCGCTAACTCATTAAGTTTAGTTATGATTTCTTGAGAAATGGTTAAATTAAACTGTTCCCCAAAGTTTTCATAACCATTGTCGGCTTTCTTTGTTGGAATATGTAGATAACTCACCTGACTTAATCTGTTAGCTAATATATTGCAAACTTGCATATACTCATCACTAGCAACTAAGTATTCTTGATAGGGAATATAGTCAATATAATCTAATGTAACTGGTAAGTCCGGAATAAAACCAGTCAATTTTAACTGATGATACCCATTTATCACTTCTCCTATAATCATATCTATAGAATAAGCATCGGTTAATAAATGATGGTGAGTTAAATTTAAAATCACATAATTTAGACTGTCAGCTTTTGAGTTTTCAATTACTACGATTTGTGGGGTTATCAAAATATCTTTATCAATATCAAATACCTTATTGGCAGCGCTCTCTAAATAATCGCTAACTTCGGACTCATTTAAGCTCATAATAACTGGAATAATTTTATCTTTGGGAATTATTTCAAATTCCTCTGCAGAGATAGGTTTAATTCTTAAAATACGATGCCGAGTCAACAAACTGTCTAGTGACTGGTTTAGTAACTTAGTATCATATCCAATGAGCTTTAGTAATACTGGCACAGTATAGGTATTGCCAGATTTATCTAATTTGCTTTGCAAGTAAATCCCGGTCTGGATTTTACCAAAGCGAAACCTTGCTTTATTTAGCGTTCGAGTGTCACTGTCCCCTATTAAGCCTAAATTCTGCATAACTTAGTACCTTTTTAACATTTTCATCTTGGTGCATATCTATAAATTGTGCTAATTCTTCAAGTGTACTATGTGCATAAATATCTTGTATTTTTATCCTAGATATTCCTGTATTTATTTTTGATACTAATTGCATAGCTAATAATGAATTACCCCCATATTTAAAGAAGTTAGTCTTTAAACCAATTTCTTCTATATTTAACTCCAATACATCAGCAAATAGCATACTAAGTTTACGTTCAAGATCTGTTCGAGGTTCTACATAATCTTGTTTATCAAATATTTCAAACTTGGGCAATTGATTAATTGCCAACTTACCATTTAGGGTAAGTGGTTTTTCCGTTATTACCATATAGTCGTAGGGCAACATATATTCAGGAAGAAGTTGTCGCAAATGATTATTTATATAATTTTTTAAAGGTATATACTCCAAATTAGATTCGGTGCTTTGTTTATCGGTTTTGCTAATGCAGCCTACTACCATACAATACAAGAAGTTAATGCCTGCCAAATCCCCCAGCATACAACTTCCATAATCGTATTCATATAACTTCTCTGTTAATTCCTGAAAAAACATTCCAGCCACAATCCAGTTATTTACTGTGTTTTCACCATACAACCCAATAAAAAGTTTACCACTCTCAAGCACCCTTCCACAATACGGGCTAGCCTGATCAAAAATACTCAATTCGTTTATATCAATATAATCACATACATTGTTTACCAATTTACCGTCTTTTTGAATAGATAACGCATCGAATCGCGTCGGATTAACTTTATTAAAAGTTTCAACCATTAATTCTGAGTCATAACTTAATAGACTGGCATCATTTGATAGTTTATCAATAGTGTTGCTATTGCCTAATATAATTTGCACAATAAGATCATCTTCATCGGTGATCTGTTTATTTGAATAATAAACTATCGTATAACTTACTCTCAAACTAAGCAACTGCCTAACGATTAGGTCAAGCATATGCCCAACTTCTAAAGCAGCAAATCTCAAAGCATTGTCTCCATACAGTTGAATAATTGATAACCGGTTAACTATTAAATCAATTGTATTATTTGTCTGATTATATTCAATCAAATCAAACCTCTCAACCTTCAATAAAGCATGCTCCAATGGATTAAAGTAATAATAACCTTTATTAATAATCTCATACACATTAAGTGCATTGCTACTTTGACTTAATTCATTAGCTATACTTAAGTAACATCTAACCGCATATGAGTTACCCGCAGATGGATAAAGATATTTAGGCACTTCTTTTGCAGGCAAACGCATACATGCCAAACAGGATAGTATTTTAGACAAATCCTCAACAGATATAACATTAGTATCCAGTCTAGATAAATTAGATAGATTACTACTCAAGTATATGAATACTTCATTTAATCTTAGCTGCGTTTGATTAATAACATTCTTCAATATATTCAAATCTATTTCATTTTGCCTAAATTTACGATAACTTTTCCTTTGAGTATACTTATCTTCATCTAAATTAATCAACAATTTGTAACCATTGATTAATTCAGAGTTAGGGTATACTGCATGAAACCCACATCTAAAATTATGTTCAACCGTATTTTTATCTGTTGCTTTTTTTATCCTGTTGACCATAGTATAATTTGCTATTAAATAACTAACCAAATAATTGCGTTCTTTAACCTTTTGTACAGTTACAATTGCCTCACTAATACCAGGTAAGCTAATTAATTTAGTTTCTATTTCGCCTAGTTCTATTCTATAACCATTAATTTTAACTTGTTTATCCAACCTACCAAGAAACTCTATATAACCCTTGCGATTCCATCGTCCCAAGTCCCCAGTTTTATATAATCTACCCAGTATAGGATGCTTAAAATAGCTCTTATTGGTCTTATATTCATCATGCCAATAGTTTAGTGCGAGTCCAGCCCCTCCAATATGTATTTCACCATTAACTCCTACTGGGCAATGCTGATTATACTGGTTTAATACATACATTTTTTGGTTAGGCATTGCTATACCATATGGAATTGAATTTTGTCGATGATCAATCTCATTTATTTCATACCAAATCGACCAAATACTTCCCTCAGTTGCACCACCTAAACTCACTGTTTGTGTTTGAGGCAACTGCCGTTTAATTTCAAGTACTAAATATACAGGAATCCAATCTCCACTTAATAAAAACAACCGTAATGACTCAATATACTCATGTCCGCACTGCATTTCTTTTATCAGTAAATCTGCCAACTGTGGCACGCTATTCCAAATAGTTATTTCATATGCACGTATCAATTTAATCCAATAGCTAGGCTCTTTAATAGAAGACTGATTTGGGAAAACAATGGTTCCACCACAAGATAACATGCCAAATATATCATACACTGACAAATCAAAGCTTAAGTCAGATAACGCTAAAATTTTATCAGTGTTAGTTATACTATATTTTTTATTAACTGCACATATTGTATTTAATGCACCTTGATGAGTTATAGTTACTCCCTTAGGTTTTCCAGTGGATCCGGAGGTAAAAATTACATATGCTATATCAGTAGGTTTAACTGGTGTAACCTGATACAAATTTTGTACACTCTTAATAGTGGAGTCTAATTTACTACCAGTATTTTCAAAAAAAATATCTTCTATCAAGATTATTTGATAAGTATCTGACAATATGGTCGTAGCACGTCCCAACATTTGTGTCTTGGAAAGTAATAAAACGCTCACTCCAGCCTGGTCTAATACCTCCTTCACTCGTTCAGTCGGCCACTCAACACTAAGGGGTAAATAACCATACCCAGCCTTCATGATACCTAAACATGTAACAACTTGAATATAACCTTTTTCTACTAATATACCAATTAAGTTGTTAGCACTACTAAAAAGATCCTTGTTATTATTTTGCCGAAAAATATAACCAGCACAAAATGTGCTATCGTCTATTAAATTTCTATAGGTAAAACATTGTGCAACTTCATTTGAATTATCCACAACCGCAATATGATCAAGGTAGTCATTATTCATGATAAAATGTTCATAATAACCAAACAGTGTGTGCTCAACTACATCCATAGATGCAATATTAGCTTGCTGTATCAATGCATAATCCGCAGCCGGCACTTCCAAGTGTGGTAATTTTTCTTTATCCCAATCAGTAATTGCCAACCATTCTAGTATATAGCAATAATGACTATGCATTTGTTCTATCTGGTCCGCAGAAAATAATTGTTCAACATAGTCCCACTCTGCTACAAACCCATCTACTGTTTCGTAAGCTTTATTATCTATCCATACCTGAGGAGTTTGAGCAGTAAAAAATAAATTTGTACCATTCTGCCCCCCAAGTGGTGGAGCCCAATCAGTCTCTTCACCTAAAATGCTAGTCAATACTATTGGAGCAATCACTCTATCTAAGGGAATACTATTTTTTTGTCTTATTAGACGCAATAGTTCTACCCCATCAAATAAACAATTTTCTATATCATTCCATAATTGAAAATGAATTATCTTAAGATGTTCCAGTACGCTAATGTCCCGCTCATCCACAAAGTTAAATAACTCTAATAAAGTAAAATCACCCATAATATCGTTAATTTGCTCATGTAAAGGCAGACGATTAAACAATGTTAAATTAATACAAATATTTTTTTGATTACTCCAATATGTAAAAACACATCCATAAGCCATTAAGACTATCGTAGTTAAACTCACTTGATAATGTTGAGCTTTAAGTTTTATCTTATTCCATATTGGTTTATCAATTAATTTAGAAATTTGCCTAAATTTTGGCTGATTAACTAGCGCAGACTCAATTAAAAGCGGAAGCCCCATCTCGAAATTATAATTATCTAGTTTTTCTAACCAATACGCTTGTGCCTGTAGATAAAGGTTGGTCTGGATAATTCTCTCATATTGCTTACGATAATCTCTAAAATTTATTATCAAATCTGGAAGTTGCTCATTCGGATTTTGATAATATAAGCACAGCTCTTTAAGAAATATGCGAATACTAACCGCATCAAGTAATAAAGCATCAAAACTAAAATGAACAATATATTGCTCAATAGCAACAACATATGAAATAGCAATATTAAACAAGGGAATTCTTGTAACAGGAATTACCTCATGAGACATTAAATCTCTTATACTCATAACATCTTGTTGAGTATTACAGTTATAAATATCAATCTTATAATATACATCCTTTTGATCAATTGCTTGTAATAATTCATCACTAAATCTACTTTTTAATACTATATGCCTTTTTATCAAAAGATTAACCGCGACTTGAAGGCGATTTTTATCTATTTGTTTATACATAACCTCAAAATAAATATGGGTTGATACTCCACCTAATACCTGGCTAGCTTCCCGCCCAATTAAATATGCCTGCTGAACATTTGACAAACGAAACGGTTCAAACAGATTATTCAAATCATTTTCCTTAATCTGATAATCTTTATAAATAAAGTCACCTACTGAAGCCACACAAAATAAATTACTTAACTCTTTTACGGTAGGACATTGATACAATACCCCTATCTCAATTTGTCGGTTCAATTTACGATTAATTTCATGAATAAGCTTGATAGCACTGATACTGTTGCCTCCCAATTTAAAAAAACTATCACTAATACCAATTATTTCAGTTTCTAATTGTAAAGCATGAGCAAAAAACTCAACCAAAAGTGTCTCTAAATTAGTATGAGGGGCAATATAACCAATCGGCTTAGACAATCTAGGCATAGGTAAAGCCCGAATATCAAATTTACCACTAGTAGTCAAAGGTAATTGCTTAAGATATACCAATGCAACTGGAACCATATGATCTGGCAGCCACTCGCCTAAGGATTTTAATACCGACTCTTCATCTAATTTAGTATCTGCGACATAATAACCAATCAAAATTTTATTATGAGTGTTTTGTTGACTACCTCCACCTTCAACTCCATCTTCTTTAACCACAACCACAGCTTGTTTTACTCCGGGATATGCTACAAGTTTATTCTCTATTTCTCCTAATTCAATCCTCATCCCTCTTATTTTAACCTGAGAGTCATTTCTTGATATATATTCAATATTTGCATCAGGTAAATAGCGTACTAAGTCACCAGTTCTATATAATGTAGTATTTTTTCCATTTTCTTTTTCTTCGTCTGTTTGAAATGGATTCGGTATAAACCTCTCTTTAGTTAACTCCAAATCATTAAAATAACCTCTAGCTAATCCAACCCCACCAATAAACAACTCTCCTATTACTCCAATAGGTACAGGTAACAAATGATGATCCAAGACATACATCTGCACATTTTGAATTGGCTTACCAATATTTGAACATAAATCATTTATACCACGATAATGATGCAAACTGCTGCAAACGGTACATTCTGTAGGACCATAACAATTAATAACCTTAACTTTATTTTCGCAATACTTATCTAATATTTTTTGCTTAATTTTATCCCCACCAATTACTAAAACTTTTAAGGGTACAAAAGTATCTATATCTAGTAATGCTGGAGGTATATCTCCAATATAAATTTGCTGCTCCTCAACATACTGCCTAAGTAACAAGATGTCTTTTCTCACTTGCCCAGAAAGAATATGAAGGATATGTCCGTTTAATATAATTGCAAACATCTGCCATACATGAGCGTCAAACACAAAATTAGCATAAAAAATACCTGATAAAGGCATATTGTTATCTTTACTAAGCTGTTTAATGTTACAGGCAAAAGATTTTGCCTCAACCATATTTACTATACTTTTATGTTCCACCATAACGCCTTTGGGGTTGCCGGTGGTACCACTAGTGTAAATTAAATAGGCCAGGCTCGAGCTTTTAATGCTTTGAATCTGATTGTTTGGCGAACACTTATCTAAAATTTCTTGCTGCTCTGGCTCATCTATACATAAAATGTGGGGTAGGCTGTATAATTCTTTCCTAAGAATTCTCTTACATAAATCAGACTCGTTCTGTGTGACTAATATTTGCCTTAACAGTTCCCTATGCTGTAAATCGGTTATAATTAATTTTAATTGAGTATCTTTTAAGATATAACTAATACGTTGCTTAGGATAATCTGGATCAATTGGTACATAAGCACCCCCAGCCTTAAGTATTCCCAAAATTCCAATCACCATGTATTGATCACGACCAATACATAATCCGACTAAATTATCACCTCTAATAGCGTAATTACTGCTTAAATAATGGCTTAACTTATTTGCTCTAACATTTAATTCAGCATAAGTTATTTCCACTCCATGACAAACTAAGGCTATGTTATTTGGCGTGCGTTCAACTTGCTCTTCAAATAGTTTATCAATAGTTTTATATTCAGAATATTGTTTGCATGTATTATTATTGCAATATAACTCTCTGGAATATAAAGATAAGTCTGTATATAATATATCTTTAAGAGTTAATTTATTCTGTATCCATAAATTAAACTTTTGACTAAAGTACTCTAGTATTAAGTTAGACTGATCAAAAAAATAGAGTGATGAAGAATAATAAATAGACAGTTGTTTAGATTTTAGATTGTAATGTAAAATTAAACCATAGGCAAACTCTGGCATATTAAAATTTTCATCTTCAACTAAGAGCACCTGTGCTTTTCTTTGATTACCAGAATATATAGAATAAAAAGCGCTGCTCATCAAATTATACCGCGAATGATTAATTTGAATATTCAGGGTTTTATAGGTATCAGTGATTGCTGCAGCTATAATTTTCGTAATTAGCCTATCATTTTTATAAAAATCATATGAATATAGACCATCCTTACGTCCATTTAGGAGCATTTGTAAATAGATTACTAAAAATTCTAACTGAACAGTTACTAACTGTTCAGTATTAAATTTAAAACTTGCACTAACAAAAGAACTATAGTTGCCGCATGTAGCAAGATCAGGGGTACTAATTATCTTAAAAATGTTTTCGGTATTTTGGTTACAGCTCTGATAATATTTTTGTAGCTCATCAAACTCTTCTATAAGAATTAAAAGCTCCTTAAAGCTAGTATTCAACTTATTATTAGTATTTTTTAAATGACGTTCTAAAATATATTCATTTCTCATTAAATTTATTATTGCATCAATAAAGCACTCCTTAAACTCAAAGCACAAATCGTCAATATTTTCTTTGCTTAAAACATCTTGTACAATATTACGTGTAGATAGTGTATATATTCTATTCTGTTTAAACATTAGAACTTCTATGACTATATGCTTACCAATTTTTTCAAAGCTAAAATCTATTGTGGGAATATAATTTTGTTGAGTTAAATGTTCAGTATCAATTACATAATCAAACTCACAAAGAACTATATCTTCTAAATGCATCAATTTAAAATTAAGTGTAATATTCTTGGTTAACCACTCTGAATCTATTACGGTAACAAAATGACCACGGTCAATTAGATAATCAACTATTGCATGTAGTAAAATATTATATTTCGTGGTAATTAAAAAATTTAAAACTCTCATTAACCATCTCCATATATACGGTTAATATAATCTTCGACTTTAACATCCGGACATGCATTATATATAAACTATCTTATCTACCCATTGCCACAGCAATTTTGCGCTCACCTTTAAAAGGATTTCTAGCATGAGCCATTAAACGATTATCCAAAATCATAACATCACTTTTATGCCATTTAAATTCAATTTTTTCTCGTTCATATGCGTGGCGAATCAAATTCAGGTACTCAGGATTAATCATGCTACCATCACCAAAACAACTATTTCTTGGTAATGCTTTATTGCCCAAAGACTTTATTAATACTTCCTGTTGATTACTTTCTAAAGCTGAAATATCAAAAAGGTGAGCCTGGTTAAACCATACATACTCACCAGTTTGCGGATGTTTAAGTGTAGATTGGCAAATTTGTTTCGTTACAAGCTCTATACCATGCAGATTGTCTTCCTGCCAAATGTATTCAATTTTATTTTCATCACAATATTGTTCTACATCTCGTTTATTTTTGGTCTGAAAAACTTCTTGCCAGCTTAAATCAATCCCTGGTATAAAATTTCTGGTATATAATATTTTTTTTGTAGTAAACTCATTAATTATTTCTTGCGGTAGCAGGTTATAAACCTGTCTACTATCCGCTACTGGAGTTTCCCCTCCTTCCTGAGCTGGTATGACACAGAAAAACAAAATTTTGTCTGGCCATACCGAAGTATATGAATTTTCGTTATGAAAAAGAATGTGTCTGTCTTGATGATATTCGGTAGCAGTGTAGATTTTTCCACCTAAACGAGTTCTAGGTGTAGAACGGTTTAAATAATCAAACAAGATAGGACATATAGCGGTTGCAAGACGATTAAATTCAGATATCGCATGAATATTAAATCCCCGCAAAAGCAAACCACCGTATTTTAACAAGATGCAATTAATTTCAGAATTGTTCTGCTGTATAAAATCGTCAATATTCCGGTTAGATGTCGCAGTAATGCAAGCTAATTTGCCTAAGCCGTTTTTGGCCATAATAAAATCTAAATTATTCAAGAGTACTCCCTTTTTTACAAGCAGACACCTATAACAATAAATTTGGGTTCAAAATATTATTTTATCTATAAAAAATCTTTTATACAATCTAAAGTAATACCGCTCCGTTTTTCATTAACAATTTATCGCACGGTTAAAAGCTTCAGTTAATTCTTGACTATTGATTAAACTATATAATTGATTAAAACTAGGAATTATAAAATATTTTTTTTGTATTTCTCTATATTCATACAAAGTGCGAAGTAATTCATTTAAATTAAATTCGCACTCAAGTTCTGACATTGAATTCAAAAGATAATTGCATTCTGCTTTAGAAGATAATATGGCTGCCCCATAGATTTTAATATTGTTATTTTCTCTAATCATTCCTACTTCAATAGTGAACCAAAATAATCTTCCCAACATTTTCTGCTGTTCAGCATTTAAAGTGCAACCATAGATACCAACTCGTTGTAGAAATGCAGCATAATCTGGATTAATCAATAGTGGAGCATGACCAAAAAGTTCATGAAAAATGTCAGGATATACTGAAAAATTAAATTCGTTAGGGCTACGAATAAAAGTAGCGGCAGGAAAATGCTTATCCGCTAACAATTCAAAAAAATCTTTGAGGTATACAAGACTGGTGGCTGGTACAATTGTCCATCCGGTCTTATCAATCAACCGCTTCGAAACTTCAGCAAGGGTGGGGATATGATCTTGAGGTAATCTCAATTTTATTAAACTATCCAGATAAACTTGAGTTGCATACTTCTCTACATATGTCAGTTGACAGTCATAAAGCATGCTCCATGTTTTATCTTCTATTTCAGAGTATTTTAGATTCATTTCATCATGTAGCATTGAGCCACCAAAGCTATTTGGGTAATGTGGTAAGTTCACGACAATTCTCCCTCAAATCACATAGATTTTAACAAATTATATTTCTGAAACCCTTCCCTAACGCTATTATTTTGAAATAAGCCGACTTTCTCAAATACCTTTAACACATTATTAACTATCGGAAGCTCAGAAGATATTTTAAATCCATTATATAATCGCTCTACCAATGCCTGGGCATAATTTTCATCTACCAAAATCTGGCATGCCAGAGCCTGATTAAATTGCTTATCCGATATAACATTTAGATAATGAATTATAAAATCCCCTAAATATTTGCCTATGGCATCTCTATATTGGGGAGTAAGTGTATTCCAGGTAATTGATAATACATTATAAAAATAGTAATAATGCTTAGATTCATCATTCATATGATCATTAACGTAATATCTTACAGATGGATGAACTTCTGTACTATTAAAAAAGCTTACCAGTTCTCTAATTAAAGTAGTCTCAAAAATGCACACTGCTATAATTTCAAATACATTATGGTATAATGGTTGTAGTTGTTTTTTTATAATTTGTATCGCATTATATGCGTCTGAAACTGGATATTTTAAGCGAGGTATTTCCGGAAACTTTTGTTCAAGTTGATAAATGATATCTTTTGCCATATAGATATGATAATATTCATCAATTATTACTGTGTATGCATTTAATCTAATATTTGAGTCATATTTTACAGATAGTTCCGCAGAAATAATTAAGTTACACGCAGAAATAATTGATTTAGATTCAAGATTAACAATATCTTCTAGATACTTATAAAAAGACTGCAGTAATACTATACCTTTGGTGTCTTCACCCAATGCTTGTATTTCAGGACAAAATAACAAGGGCTGTTTATCTGGAGGAAAAAAATAACCGTGTAGGTTAAAATCAATCAACTTATGAGGACTGGTTCTAATTGAACTACGAGTGTCCCATTTATTTTGGTAAGTATCCATCTAAGCCCCCCACTATAATTTATATACAGTATTTTATTAAAAAGAGATAGACTGTTATCTTATATTGTACTTAATGAATTTGTTAAACCACCTCAAAAGTTATTATAACAGTTTTTAGAGTTCATTTTCAAGGACTAGTTTTATATTAGTGGATAAATAAATCTAGAAAATAAAGTACCGATCTGAAGCTAAAGCTAGCCGAGAAAAACTTAGAAAGCCATCAATGATTAATGGTTAATTTGATTAAAATGATGTAATCTAAACCCCAATAAAATCAGGCACGTAAAATAGACAGTAATTGCAATAAAAAGTACTGTACAAAGTGATAATACTCGTATATAGGCAAATCCGCTAAAATTTAGCGGCAACAAATGAAGACTTAACATAATCGCTGCAGCCATAATTGTGACTGCAGTAATTAAGCGGGTAATAAATCCTGACCAATCGCTTTGTGGTATATAAATGCCACGCTTAATTAAAAAATAACATAAGCATCCAGCATTTAAACACGCTCCTAAACTAATAGACAGGGCAAGCCCGGCATGTTTAAATGGACCAACAAATATAAGGTTCATTAACTGAGTGCAGACTAAAACTAAAATAGCAATTTTAACCGGAGTTTTAATATTCTGATTAGCATAAAAACCAGGCCCAAATACTTTAACTAGAATAAGCCCAAGTAAGCCTACGGCATAGGCAGTCAATGCCATCTGCGTCATTACTACATCAACCGCATTAAATTTACCATACATTAATAGGGTCATAATTAATGGCTTAGCAATCAGAGCCAAACCAACCGTTGCCGGCAGCGCCAATAATAAGCACAACCTCACCCCCCAATCTAAGGTTTTAGAAAATTCCTCAACGTTTTTAGTACCAGCATGCCTAGATAAGCTTGGCAGCAGTATTGTACCTAAGGCTGCACCTAGTACCCCAGTGGGAAATTCCATTAACCGATCTGCAAAGTACATCCATGACACACTTCCGCTAGGTAAAAAAGAAGCAAAAATAGTATTTATTACTAAACTAATTTGCGAAATTGACATAGCAAATACTGCAGGCGCCATCAAACGTAAAACCCGCAGCACTGCCTTATTGCGTAAATCTAATCGGGGTAATAATGGCATACCGATTTTTTTTAAATATGGCACTTGAAACAATAACTGTAATAATCCACCAACAAACACAGCCCAGGCAATTGCTAATATTTGCGGATGAAAATACGGGCGTAGCACTAAAGCAAAAAACAGCCACACTACATTTAAAATAGTTGGAGTAAATGCCGGAATGGAAAACATACCCCAGGTATTTAATACTCCGCCAATTAGAGAGGCTAAGGAAATAAATATAATATACGGAAAAGTAATCCTCAGCAAAGTAACAGTAAGATCAAATTTTTGTGGATCGTTGGTAAATCCGGTTGCAGTAACTACAATCACAGTGCCGGCAAATATAATACCAATCAGGGTAAATATTACTAAAACCAAAGATAATAATCCGGCAACACTTGCTACAAAATGATGAGTCTCAATATCAGTGCGATTATGTTTAAACTCGGCTAAAACCGGAACAAATGCCTGGGAAAAAGCGCCTTCAGCAAATACGCGACGTAATAAATTGGGCAATTTAAAAGCAACAAAAAAAGCATCCGTAGCAAAACCAGCACCAAAATAACGTGCCATTACCATATCACGTAAAAACCCAATAACTCTTGAAATTAAAGTCATTCCACTAACATTAGCTAAGGAACGCAGCAAACTTACCTGCTTCATAAATATTTCATAATCCTTTTAAAGCATAAGCTTTTTCGGCACAAGCTAATTATATACCAGTTACATTTAGCCACGAGTTTCATTATACCTATCCTTACTAATATAAATTAAAACTTGTTGATGATATACACTATCCCCAAACATTCGCGATATTTTAGAGGATATTAATGAGGATAAAATCAAAGGCAAAGCAAAATGCTGGGTATCAGAGACTATGCTCATTATCATTACTACCGCAGTAATTGGCGCGCCAGTAATAGCCGCCAAAAACCCCACCATCCCCAATAAATAAAACTGCTGTAATGGTAGTATAGGCAATGCTTTATGCACTAAATCCATAATACCTGCCCCAATTGATAAAGCAGTTGAAAAATACCCGCCCGGCACTCCAGCAGCTACAGAAAAAATTGAACCCAACGCTTTACATAAACCATAATACCATGGAGCAACCGTATTGGTATTTAAAAATACACTGGTAGCGTCTGCGCCATTGCTAAATGATATTCCGTC
Organism: Pseudomonadota bacterium; assembly: GCA_030917485.1. Taxonomy (GTDB): domain Bacteria; phylum Pseudomonadota; class Gammaproteobacteria; order Burkholderiales; family UBA11063; genus Aquella. The sequence continues at coordinate 20,893 of JAUPUP010000054.1, read as the reverse complement.
AGTTAACAACCCAAGAACCGCAACCAAAACGCCAAACATACAAGCATTTTTTACCACGTGCTTTTTGCGCCAATTACAAAAACGAGAATCTTTTCCCACACTTACAAACACCATTAACCAAATATACACGGCGCCAATCAAACCACATAACATACCGCAAGCAATTGCAATCAAAATAATCTGCCAGGAATAATAAAGCGCATGTACATTTATACTGCCCATGTAGGAATAATCACCCGATACCAAAACCATAAAGTATCCAGCTATGCCTATCCCCGATAATAAAAACACATTAATTTGGGAATTGCTATGCCGGATGTACTCTTCTAGAGCAAATACAATTCCACCCAATGGAGCATTAAAAGCGGTAGCTACTCCAACGCCGGAGCCAATCCTAATCAAAAACTTTTTTCGCTCTAAAGAAATATTTTTCATGGAAGCAAAAATTGAGGCACAAATTTGAATAGTAGGACCTTCCCTACCCAATGAGGCACCGCCCAAAATACTCATTATGGTTAAAAGTATCTTACCCAACATAGTTTTAATCGAGTAGGTCTGCATTAATTCTGGAGCTGCAAATACATCCAGCGCATACCCTTGTGGCAAACCACTACCACCAGCATATGGAAAGTAACGCTTAAATAAAAACATGATTAACATAAATATTAATGGTATATACAATAATACCCAGTAATGAAAATAATGAAAAAATTTCTGACAATAGATAACAGCTTGGTCGGTAGCCATAGAAAACAGAGCGCTGCCAATACCTGCTAACGCACACAGCAAGAAGAAATGTAAATTAAAGATAATGCGCTGTTTAAAGCTATGTTGAATACGAATATTGGCATACACCCTTAGGAAATGTTGCAACCAGTGTTGTAACCAATGTCGTAAACTATACTTCATATACTTAACTTTATCTTTACGCTGTTTAAAATTGAATTTAAGCATATAATCCACTATAACTATAGTTTAACTTAATACACCTGACTTCTCAACTGATTTCTCAACCGACTTCTCAAGTGATTTTTTAACTGATTTTCGAGTAAGTATATCAATCACTTGATGAATTACCACCAGGTTTTCATTCAGCATATTCTTGGAAAACTCTCCAATTTCATCAATATTAGTTTGACTCGTATCGGTTGGACTAAAGACTCTCGGTGGAGCACTTGCAATTTTAAAATAGTCAATCTTATCATAGAATTTTTTAGCATCACGCAAATAATCTTCTAAAAAATCCACATACAATCTGCTGCTTAAACTTGGTGCGCTAAGTAAATACTGATATATACCATATAAACCAAAGCCAAACATACTGCGATAATCATATTTAACCGCCCCCATTCCGCCATTACTGATTAAAACCATATTGAGCTTTTTATCAGGAAAAAGCATCCGCACATGAAGCATAACGTGTAAAATTGGATTATTCAAAATTACTGCTGGATCAATGAATAAATGTTCAACTTCATTTATAGAAAATGCCACTGGGGGGAAAAGCATTGGCGGATTCGAAGCTCCATTGATTAAATCTTTTACCAAATAATTAGCGTTTAATTCACCATGCGGAGGGTTCCAGTTTTTTGTGGTCTGCAGTCTGTTTTTATCAATATTATATACGGGAATAATAATATTGCCTTGCAGTTCGCTAATGGTAGAATCACCAAAGTACTCTTCTAACACCTTAATTTTATTATCCGGTAGAAAACGTGGAGCAAATAAGCCAAACATAGTTAAAAATTGATGATACCACGGAGAAGAAAATATACGTCGCAGATGTTGGTAATAATGATGTAATAAATATTTTGCTGAAAACTTATATCCACCGTTGCCATCACCCACTGCAAAAGTAGCTACGGATATTGCACCCGTTGATGAACCAGCCATAAAATCAAATAACTCGCCAGTTTTTTTGCCGGTTTTCTCTTCAATATAGGAAAGTATTTCCAGTGGAATAACCCCCCTTATTCCACCGCCAGTCAAAATTAAGATATTAATTTCATCAACATCTTTATATTGTTCTATTAGTTGTTGATGGGTTTTTAATTTTTTATCCCCGATTAATCCTTCACGTTCCTCAGAAAACAGATACTTACGAGTTAAATAATTCAAATAAATTATAACTGATACTGAATAAAACAGCCAACATAATAAACAAATTATCACAAAAATATCTGGAAGTGGGCCGTGTAATCTATGCATTAATACTTATTTTCCAAGAAGATAAAAACTTTACTTTATTAACTTTATTACTTTACTATTATTGTTTTAGCTTATTGTATATTGCCTAAGTAACTAGCAGCTAACTCTTGTTTAGCAATACTTAACATACTAACGCCCATTTTTTTAAATATTTTATCTATAGGATCATTGTCCATAGTAAAATCAACCAGGTTTTCCGAATGAAATTGATCTCTTGCGATGCTATCAACCGTGGCAAAACCATCTATCAACCCTAGTTTTAAACCATCTTCCCCTATCCAATAACGCCCAGAAAATAAATCTGGATCGTTACTCAGTATACTGCCTCGTCCATTTTTAACTGCAGTAATAAACTGATTATGAATTTTATTAAGCATTTCTTGCTGCATATCATCTTGCTCTTTATTTGGCGGAATAAAAGGATAACCCATAGCTTTATTTTTACCAGAAATCATTAACCGACTATCAACTCCGATTTTATCCATTAATCCGTTTAACCCAAACCCAGTATAAATTACTCCGATTGATCCAACAATACTCGATGGATTTGCATATATTTTATTAGCCGCACTTGCAATATAGTAACAACCAGAGGCGCACACTTCCTCAACTACAACATAAATAGGAATTTTGGGGTATAGTTTTCTCAATCTTAATATTTCATCATAGGCCATATTAGAATACACCGGAGAACCGCCAGGCGAATTAGCGCTAATAATCACTGCTGAGGTTTTTTTATCTTTTAAGGCATCGGCTAAACTATCACTCAGATTTTGATAAGTTTTGTTTTCACTATCTATTAATCCATGCAGATCAATCACAGCAATTTGTTTTCCAGGTTTTTTAATCGGACTTTTCTGTATGCTGCCAGAAATTACAAAAATTATACCCGCAATTATTATAAGCCACAGCATCCGAAAAAATATCCTCCAGCGGCGTGCAGCACGCTGCTCCTTAATTCCGGCTAATAACACTGATTTTAATAATTCATTTTGTTCCATATTTTACCCCACTTTTAGTTTTATTTTCATTTGACTGCATCAGCATATCAAATTTTACTTTCGAAGATTAACCGCACCCTTATTTATATCATTTAGCATTGCCTCTACCTCAATATCTAATTTAACTTCATCACTTATACCTGGTATATAGGTGGTAATTCCAAAATCACTGCGCTCTATGACAGTAGTTCCACTAAACCCAATAGTTTTCTTATCTGTGATCGGGTCTATACCAGTTTTATTAATAATTATAGTCAACAGCGCTGGTTTAGTTACTCCATGTAAAGTCAAATCACCAGAAACTTCTGCAGTATTAGCGCCAGTCATAGTTATATGTTTACTCACGAAGAGTGCAATTGGGTATTTACGCGCATCTAAAAACGCGGTTCCTAACATATTATAATCTAGCTTAGGAATACCAGTTATACTTTTAGCAACTTCAATTTTAACAATTACTTTACTATCTTCCGGGCTGCTTTCATCATAGCTTAAGCTGCCATTAGCATACCATTTACCGGACGGATTAGAAAAACCAAAATGATTTACATGCCAAGTTACCGAAGTATGAAGTGGATCTAACACATAGCTCTCAGGGGCAGCCTGCGCCACTATGGTAAACAATACACCCAGCAACAACATCATAACTAAGCGGTAAATTAAACCACGATTGATTAAATTCAGAAAAATAGTTCTATTGCACATATTATTACCCCCGTACTTGTTAAGTAAACGTTATGCTTCTACTATTACTATTACTACATTTTTACTATTGCTGCATACATAATTTACACTTAAAATCGTTTAAATCTAAATATACTAAATCTGCACGATAACCAGGTCTAATTTTACCTAATACATCATCCAATTTCATTACGCTTGCTGGAATAGTACTTGCCATTGCTAAAGCATTTGCTAAATCGACTCCACAATTTTGCACACAGTGTTTAACCGCCCCATTCATAGTAAGATAGGCGCCACCTAATACACCGTCCTCATTTAGGCATTTACCATCTTTAACATACAGAGTTTGCCCACAAAGTTCAAATTGAGATAAATTAGTGCCGGTTGGAGTAACTGCGTCGGTAATTAAATATGTTTGTCTTGGTTTTATTTTATTTAATATCGCTATATTAGCATTATCCACATGTAATCCATCCGCAATTACGCCTGCATAAATATCAGTATTTAATACCGCTCCAATTACTCCTGGATGACGTCCCGTCAAACCGCTCATAGCATTAAACACATGCGTTGCTGTAGTAATACCAGTTTTAATGCCTTGCAATACATTTTCATACGCAGCATTAGAATGACCAACCGATACTATTATCTGTTCATCAACCAGAAATTTAATCTGCTCTAAAGTAAACTGTTCAGTTGCAACCGTCATTTTAATTGGAAACAGCTTGGCGTATGCAGCTATTTGTTCTAATAAATCCATGGTCGGCGGTATAATAAATTGTTCTGGATGTATCCCGCGCTTTGTTTTAGAAATAAACGGACCTTCAAGATGGACACCAATTACACCACGATTATTACCAAATTTACCAAACCAGCTCCTGACAACTTCCAACGCCTTAATTACATCTTCAAAATCACAAGTGATTAGTGTAGGCATAAAACTAGTAGTACCAAACTTTAACCAAGTTTGATAAATAGTTTCTAAAGTATCATGCGCAATATTGTCATTAAATAATACTCCACCACAACCATTTACCTGCAGGTCAATAAATCCAGGAGTTATAACCCCATCACCAAAATTAGTAACTGGGATACCATTATAAACATCCTTAGTTGATGAATTTGCCGCAACCACATCCTTAATAACACAAACACTACCAGCGTAGTCGTGACCATAATTACATCCACCGCTATTAGCATGATTATCATCACTTTCTACTATAACCATAGCGTTTTCAAGTAAGGATACGCCATCAAAAATGTATTTACTGGCAAAAGCTTGTATCATTATAGCTCCATACTGTGAGTATTAAAAAAGTTCCAACTTTGGCTTTAACGGATTCACTTCAACAATATAAAAGCTTTATTAGCAACTTGCAAAGTACAATCAAGAATAGCGGGTGTATGCTCGCTACACACAAATCCAGCCTCAAACATTGATGGAGCAAAGTATACGCCACCAGCTAACATTAAATGAAAAAAGGTCCTAAATTGATCAATTGAAGAGTGCCTAACTTGTGCTAAGTTTTGCGGAATCTGTTCATTAAAATAGAATCCAAACATTCCACCTACATAATCAACACAAAATTCCATTCCATGCTTATCGGCGAGCTGTTTTAACCCATCAGTTAATTGCTGGCTTATTTGGCTAATTGCCGTATAAAATCCTGGTTGTTGCACCAACTCCAAAGTTGCCAAACCACACGTAACAGCAATAGGATTACCCGACAATGTGCCGGCTTGGTAAACCGCTCCTACTGGAGACAGGCAGTCCATAATCTGCGCTTTTCCTCCAAACGCAGCAAGAGGCATTCCCCCACCAATAACTTTTCCTAATATAGTCAAATCTGGTTTTATATTTAATAATTCTTGCGCACCACCAAGACTCACCCGAAAACCAGTCATAACTTCATCAAAAATCAGTACACTATTATGTTGATTACACAATTCACGCAGCGCAGTTAAAAACTTATCGCTTGGGCGTACTAAATTCATATTACCCGCAAACGGCTCCACTATCACAGCAGCTATTTCATCTGCATATTTAGTAAAAACCTCACCCAGCCCATCCGCATCATTATATTCAAGGACTAAAGTGTGAAATACACTCTCTTCAGTTACCCCATCGCTGTTTGGATGGCCGTGCGTTGCTAAACCAGAACCCGCAGCAACTAATAAACTATCGCTATGCCCATGGTAACAGCCATTAAATTTTACTATATATTTTTTACCAGTATACCCTCGAGCCAAGCGAATGGCCGACATTACTGCCTCAGTTCCTGAACTAACTAAGCGCAGTTTTTCAATACTAGGCATCAAAGAAATAATTTTAGCAGCCAAGCTCACCTCTAGTTCAGTAGGTGTTCCATAGGAAAACCCATTTTCTAGTGCAGACCGCACTGCCTCAACTACATATGGGTTTGCATGACCAACTATATTTGCCCCCCAAGAACAAATATAGTCAATATATTGTTTATTTTCAATATCAGTTAAAACCGCTCCCACTGCTTTTTTTGTAAAAAACGGTACTCCACTAACAGCACTAAATGATCTAACCGGTGAATTAACTCCACCAGGTATAACCTGCTTAGCCGAATCGAATAAATTTTTATTCGTTAAATTCGTTAACTTTAAATTATCCTGAGTTAAATTCCCTCTACTATTAACAGCGCTCATGCCTTCATATCTCCCCCAATTCTTCCTTAACTACTTACTACTCAAACCGTCTGCTGGCAGTAAGCTCTGAGTAGTAACCTTAACTAATATTTATACTCTTTGTCTTTCAATCCTGGACTGTGTCATATCTTATAAAACGCTCCTCGTGTACTTGCGTAACATATATTACGTATTCTATTATTCTATATTACATATTCTTGTACCATTTTACGCCGATTATATTGATTAGCCAACACTCGTCCATAAGCACCACAAGTTAAGATTGCTATTACATCACCTCTCGCTAATATCGGCAATTCAATATTTTTAGCAAACACATCTGTTGACTCACAAACCGGACCCACCACGTGATATTTATCCACTTCAATTTTTTTTATCAAGGGCATAATTACATGTTTTGCCTCATAAAGCATAGGCCGCATTAAATCATTCATGCCCGCATCAATAACCACAAAGTTGGTACCTGCAGTACTTTTTAAAAACAATACTTTACTCAACACAATACCACTTTGGGCAACCAATGAACGCCCCAATTCAAAATGTATTTTTATACTCTCACGATTCGGAAAAAGTAAATTTTGGCTTAATACAGCAAAGTACTCATCAAAAGCAGCGATTGGATTTGCTTGTGGATTAATATAGTCAACTCCAAGTCCACCGCCTAAATTGATGTCAGTTAAATGACACCCATATTCTGTCAACTGCGCATAATGTTTAGATACAACAGCTCCCAATTGAGCAAAAACCTGCATATCAGTAATTTGAGAACCAATATGATAGTGTAAGCCGACTAGCTGAATATTAGTTAAATTTTTTAAATCCTGTATAACTGTAAGTACATCATCAAAAGTGATACCAAACTTATTATCATACATTCCAGTACTAATGTGTTTGTGAGTTCTTGCATCAATATCAGGGTTAACCCTGAGCATGATTTTAGCCTGCTTACCAAGCCTGCCTGCCAAATTATTAATTATTGTTACTTCCTGAATTGATTCACAATTGAACGCATAGATGCCGACATTAAGTCCCAGCTCAATTTCCCAGTCTTGTTTGCCAACTCCAGCAAAAACAATTTGCTGCGTCAAAAACCCATGATCTAGAGCATGCTCAATCTCACCACCACTCACGCAATCAATCCCAAATCCAGACTGCTTAATCTTAGTTAATACTTCACTATTATCATTAGCCTTTAGCGCATAGTGTATTGTAGCATTTTGCCCAAAATACCTATTAACACAGGTTTGGGCTTTTTGCAAGGTGTCCGCCAGGAGAGTGCTGTCATAAATATAGCAGGGAGTTTCATGATTTCTAGCTAACTCACTTAAATCATTACAATTAAATATTTTATAACTCATTTTTTATAATTCATACTTTATTAATTTATATTTTCAGATGGAACGTAATGGAATAATTAAAACTACCCCACCCCCCAAAAACATTCTCTACACATTGTGAGGAATTATGAAGGCAATAATTTTTGCTTATAAATATCAACATAAAATATCCAAAACTCATCAATAGCCTTTAAAATAGTTTGAATTATATCAAATTCCACTGAATAAAATGAATATTTTACAAGCATAATGTTACAAAAAATCACTAATAAGCCATATTTACCACTTAAATACATAGTATAATAATGTGAGGAGGCAATTATAAAATGGAAAACAATAACAAAGCTGATCCGCTAAAAATAGAAATAACTCAAGATAAGCTCGTCGATTTATTGCTACACGCAGCAACAAGAGAAGACCTTGCAAAACTTGATACAAAGTTCGATCATAAATTTGATGCTTTGGACACTAAACTTAATGCGTTAGAAACTAAATTTGATAATAAAATTGATGCATTGGAAACTAAACTTGATAGTAAAATTGATACATTGGAAACTAAACTTGATAATAAAATTGATGCATTGGAAACTAAACTTGATAGTAAAATTGATGCATTGGAAACTAAACTTGATAATAAAATTGATGCACTAGAAACTAAATTTGATAGTAAATTCAATGCATTAGAAACTAAATTTGATAGTAAATTCAATGCATTAGAAACTAACCTTGATAGTAAATTCAATTCATTAGAAACTAAACTCGATAGTAAAATTGATGCCTTTGAATCCAGGGTAGACCGGCAATTTTTAAAGATTGATCAGCGCTACAACTGGATAATCGGTGTTACACTTACAACTGGTGTTGGTATTATTGGACTGTTAATAAAAATTGTATACATGATACATGTTTAGAACAAAATAATTAATTTTTTTCAATTCATCCCTACCCAAAAAACCACCACTGGTAACCAAATTTGAGTTAAAATATCGTAAGTTTAGGTAAATTACCTTTAATATATTAATTAATAGCATTCGATGGAGGACATAGCAAAATGTCAATTAGACCAACTGGTACTAACAATACTTCAACTAATAATTGGGAGGCATTTACGCGAACCACGCACAAGAGTTCGCTACAAAACCCGTCGTCGTTTGCAGCTCCAATGTTTGCAGCTCCAATAACTCAAAATGATGGACTTGACCCTGTCATAAAGAATTTCATTGCAGAGCTTGTTAAAAAATCCAGCTCCGAAGGATTTTTTGCAGCGGATGGCGTTTCATCTGAAAGTTTTACTAACTTGTTGATACAGATAAACAATACGTTGAGTCAACATGGAGAACAAGCTAGCGGTATCACACAAGAACGAAAAACAACTTATATTCAGTTATCTGAAAAACCTAAAAATACTGCAATAAGTAATGCCAACTCTAATACAGGCAGAGAAGTTTTGATCTCAATTATGGCTGAACCTAAAGCTGAAAAACTTGAAAATGCAAAACCTGCAAATTCACCTCTAGCCACGTATTCTGTACCTGTACATAAGGATGTCGATCTTAAAGAAATTGTTAAGAATGCAAAAATAGATGTAAGATTATACATAGAAGAAGAAAGTCGAAGCACTAATACAAATACTAGTAATGTTGGTTTTGTATCAAGCGGAGAATCAGCAAAAAACCATCGCCATGAGCAAGAGCAAAGCGCTGTCATCAACGCCACTGCAAGCAAAAATTCAGCTAAGCTTCTGGAACGTAAGGCAGAATATCAACAGGATGGGCAATTACAACTATCTCATACACAAAACGAAATATTCACAACAATACACAAACAGTCAGTTGAAGAGCATCATTACGACGACAGCACGCATACAGAAGTATAAAAACCCTCACACTTTTTAGCTATGTCAAAAAAAAGCGAAGACCACCTCTTGCAGAGGTGGTCTTTTTTTACTGATTTTTTTACTGAACTAACACAATTTTACTGGCTTTATTGACAAGACTCACAGTCTGGGTTATCAATTGAGCAAAACCGCACATCACTTGCAGGGGTTGCAGCAGCATACATTGATGCAGAAGTTGTTTCTGCCGTCAATCCACCATCACTACCAAACTGACCACCGCTAACCGCACCTCCATCTAAAGACACGGCATTTAGCTCCCCACCCTTACCGGTGGATTTTTCAGCAGAAGTTGCTGCTAATGTCCTTAAATAATAGGTAGTCTTCAAGCCACGAGTCCAGGCAAATTTATATAACTCATCCAGCTTGCGCCCAGATGGTTGAGACACATATAAATTTAATGATTGCGACTGATCAATCCATTTTTGCCGCCTACTGCCTGCCTCAACCAACCATTTTGGATCAATCTCAAAAGCGGTAGCATAGGTTTGACGGATATTTTCTGGTATTCGATCAATCCTAGCTAAACTTCCATCAAAGTACTTAATATCGGCAAGCATTACTTCATCCCACAAATTTAATGCTTTTAAATCAGCCACTAAGAATTCATTTACTACAGTAAATTCACCAGATAAGTTAGATTTAACAAAAATATTTTGATAAGTCGGCTCAATTGATGCTGAAACTCCTATAATATTAGCAATAGTCGCTGTAGGAGCAATTGCTAAACAGTTAGAATTACGCATACCGTCACGCATTATCTTCTGGCGCAGGCTATCCCAGTCAAGAGTATTGTCCAGATTAACATCCAAATACTCTCTGCTGCCACGCTCTTGACTCAGCAACTTCAAGGAATCAAGCGGGAGCACACCCTTTGACCATAAACTGCCTTCATAGCTGGAATATTTTCCGCGCTCAACTGCCAAATCACTTGACGCCCAATAGGTATAATACGCAATTGTTTCCATTGAGTGATCAGCAAATTTCATAGCTGCGTCAGATGCGTATGGAATACGCAACATGTGTAAGCAGTCCTGAAAACCCATAAAGCCCAGACCAACCGGACGATGCGCCAAGTTGGAATTTTTAGCTTTTTCTACTGGATAAAAGTTAATATCAATTACATTATCTAACATCCGCATAGCGGTTTTAACTGTACTCTGCAATTTCTCTATATCAAGTTTACCGTCTTTAATATGGTTGGGTAAGTTAACTGAACCTAAATTGCATACAGCAATCTCACACTCATTAGTATTTAGAGTAATTTCAGTACATAAATTCGAGCTATGCACTACCCCAACGTGCTGCTGTGGCGACCTGATATTACATGGATCTTTAAAAGTAATCCACGGATGCCCAGTTTCAAACAGCATGGTCAACATTTTACGCCACAACTGCAATGCTGGAATACGTTTAAATACATTTAATTTACCAGCATCAGCTAAAGCCTCATATCTAGTGTATGCTTCTTCAAAATCCCGTCCAAATTTATCATGTAAATCCGGCACCTCATTCGGTGAAAATAATGTCCACTCCGCCTGTTGATGCACCCGCTTCATAAATAAATCTGGAATCCAATTGGCTGAATTCATGTCATGACAACGCCGTCTATCATCCCCGGTATTTTTGCGTAGCTCTAAAAACTCCTCAATATCTGCATGCCAAGTTTCAAGATAAGAGCACACTGCTCCTTTTCTTTTCCCGCCTTGGTTAACTGCTACCGCAGTGTCGTTCACCACTTTCAAGAATGGAATTACCCCTTGTGATTTGCCATTAGTACCCTTAATTTTAGCGCCCATTGCCCGTACTGGAGTCCAGTCATTGCCAAGCCCACCAGCAAATTTGGACAGCAACGCATTCTCTTTGAGGGCATCATAAATACCACCTAAATCATCGGCTACCGTAGTTAAATAGCAGCTTGAAAGCTGTGAATGCATTGTTCCGGAGTTAAATAAGGTTGGCGTTGATGACATAAAATCAAAACTAGACAAAATATTATAAAATTCAATTGCGCGCTCCTCTTTATTATCCTCTCTAAGTGCCAACCCCATAGCAACACGCATAAAAAATAACTGGGTCATTTCAATCCGCCGCCCATTAATATGCAAAAAATATCTGTCATATAATGTTTGTAAGCCTAAATATTTAAACTGATTATCCCGACGCGCTACTAATGACAACGATAATTTATTTAAATCATACTCTTTAAGTTTAGGATCAAGCAATTCTGCCTCAATCCCAATTTTTATGTATTGCGGAAAATATTCACGGTAAGCCTGATCCATATCTGCGCTTGCAACTTCCCTGCCAAATACCTCTAATGCAATCGTATGGGCTAAAATACGCGCAGTAACAAAATTATACTCTGGCTCTTGCTCAATTAACTGACGCGATGCCAAAACAATTGACTTATATAATTCGTTTTCACTAACTCCATCATACACATTTTTTAACGCCTCATCTAAAATTATTTTAGGCACAGCATTTTTTAAGCCAGTGCTGGCTGATTCTACTACGCTAAATAAATGCTTTATGTCTAACGGTTTACGGTTACCGTCTTTATATATCACATTAATTGTCTGCTTAGGCAAACTCACTCCATCTAAGGCGCGTTCGCGGGTACGCTCCTCGCGATATAACACATAACTTCTAGCTACTTCATACTGACCATTGCGCATTAGGGCTAATTCAACCTGATCTTGAATTTCTTCGATATGAATAGAACCGCCAACCGGACGGCGACCTTGCAATGCTTTAATTACCAGCCCAGTTAAATGACTAATCTGATCACGTACCGCAGCGCTGGCTAAAGTTTCACTTCCATAAACAGCAATATAGGCTTTGGTTATGGCAATAGTTATTTTACTGGCATTAAATGGAACCGCATCACCACTTCGCCGCACAACTGGATAGTTTGAAAAGTCCCCAACCGGAGTAAGCGATTGACCAAATTCGGTAGCTAGCATACTAGCTTCATTAGAAAGATTAACCATATTTATTTACCTCATCTCAAATTGTAACGTGCCTTACATATATCTTACAAACACTAACTAAACCCGTTACTCCCTAGCCTATATTGCTAAGTAGTAACCTAAACTTTATAACTATCTAAATATTAAAAACGTAAGTTATAAACGCGTAACCATAATTAACTAAATATTGTGTTATTATAGTAATTTAGCACTATATATTGTGTTTTGCACCCTAGCATTATACCGTAATAATTCTAAACTGTCCTAATAAAAAATATTAATTATAGCGCATAACTATATAAATCAAAGTTATAGCTATATTATCAAAATACAAACCCCAAAATAATTATTTAACGATTAATTAACACAGCATATAAAATCAAAAATATACTCAAAGTATTTGAATGTTGGACTAGGAATATTGCAATAAATTGCGACGACATGTACAAACGAGTACATGAGGAGCAATTTATAAAATATGACAAAGTCCAGCTTTCAAAGACGAAGAGTATAGTTGTTCATCAATAATCAACATCCCAAGCCAGAATAGCTATTTTGTAATAACAAAGTGGCTATTCTATGTGGGTAATTCTGAAGTTCAGAATTACGGTTGTAGGCCTCGAAAACAATTCCATACCAGCTTTTCGAGGTTTACATTTAAACTACTATGTTAATCAGTTTATTTGGTACCACTATAACTTTCTTAATAACTGCACCATCAATAAATTTGTGTACATTAGGATTTTCTTTGGCGCCAAGTTCAATTTGCTCCTTAGACCATGATTTATCTATCATGATTTTACCGCGTAATTTACCATTTACCTGAATAATCATTTCTATTTCGTTAATATCTAATGCTTCATTATCCACACATACCCAGGTTTGCTCAAGTATTTCACTACCTGGACAAAGTATCTGCCATAATTCTTCGCATACATGTGGAATGATAGGCGATAACATAATTACAACACTTGTTAGTAGTTCTTGTGCTACTTGATAGCCATTACTATCATCTAGATTGGTTTTACTATAGCTATTGAGTAATTCCATAATGCTGGCAATAGCGGTATTGAATTGCTTGCGTACCGCAAAATCATGAGTTACTTTGGCAATGGTTTGATGTAATTGAGTGCGTAATTTTTTGTATTCCAGCTTTAATTCATCGCTAAGACTATCCTCAGTTACGGCTATGCTATTTAAGTTTGTCTTCTGTACATGCTCATAAACTAAGCGCCATAAACGCCGAATAAAGCGGTTGGCTCCTTCAATGCCGTTGTCTGACCATTCCAGCGCTAATTCTGGAGGTGCGGCAAACATCATAAATAATCTAGCCGTATCTGCACCATATTGGTGGATAATTGATTGCGGATCAACCCCATTATTTTTTGATTTTGACATTTTTTCCATGCCGCCGACCATTACTGGTAAATTATCTCCAGCAAAAAGTGCCTCAGTAACTTGCCCTTTCTCATCTAAGTTTACTTTGATATCTGCTGGGTTAAACCATGTTTTTTGCCCATGAGCATTTTCACGGTAAAATGTATCAGCCAGTACCATTCCCTGAGTCAATAAATTAGTAAAGGGTTCGTCAGAATTTAGCAGACCGAGATCACGTAAACATTTATGAAAAAATCTTGCATATAACAAATGCAGTATGGCATGTTCAACTCCGCCAATATATTGATCAACCGGAGTCCAATAATTAACCCGTTCATCAAGAATCTTGTCCGTGCAATCGTTTGAGGTGTAACGAGCGTAATACCAGCTTGAATCAACAAAAGTATCCATAGTATCAGTTTCACGCTTGGCATCAACCCCGCATTTTGGGCAAGTCGTATTATAAAATTCTGGCAGTTTGGTTAGTGGAGAACCGGAGCCATCCGGTACAATATTTTCCGGTAAAATTACTGGCAGCTGCTCGTCTGGAACTGGTACGTCTCCACATATTGGGCAGTGAATAATTGGAATTGGACATCCCCAATAGCGTTGCCGTGAAAGACCCCAGTCACGCAGACGGTAGTTAATCTTTGTTGTGGCTAAGCCCTTAGCAGACAGTTGTTTTTCGATTTGATCAAAGGCTTGCGCAAATTCTAAGCCATCAAATTCGCCAGAGTTAATTAAAATACCTGGTTCAGTATACGCTTGGGTAAGTGGTGGTGTTATTTGAGACGGCAGAACGGAAGCTTGCAATTGTCCACCTTTAGCAGTATTTGCTTGCTGGCTAAATGGTGCAATTACCTGCTTAATTGGCAAGTTATATTTTTTGGCAAAAGCAAAATCTCTTTCATCATGACCAGGTACTCCCATGACCGCCCCAGAGCCATAATTCATTAATACATAATTAGCAATCCACACCGGAATTTGTTCGTTAGTAATGGGATGAGTTACGTAAAGACCACTAAATATACCAGTTTTTTCTGCAATGGCAAATTCAGCTTCGGATACAGCTCCTCTATTACATCCAGCAATATATTCAACCAGTTCTGGTTTTAGTTTTTGATTGTTTAGTGCGGTATTAACTAGAGGATGTTCGGCTGCAATGGCAATATAAGTAATACCCATTAAAGTGTCCGGGCGTGTAGTAAAAACGGTAACTACCCCATCCAAATATGGAAAACTTATCTCCATTCCCTTAGATTTGCCAATCCAGTTTTTTTGCATGGCTTTTACTTGTTCAGGCCAACCATCTAATTTATCCAACCCTTGTAATAATTCCTCAGCATACTGTGTGATTTTAAAGTAGTACATAGGGATTTCTTTTTTGACTACAGCAGCGCCAGAACGCCACCCCTTCCCATCAATCACCTGCTCATTGGCTAGGACGGTTTGGTCGACAGGATCCCAATTGACTACCCCGTTTTTACGATAAATAAGACCGTTGGCATATAGTTTGGTAAATAACCATTGTTGATGGCGGTAATATTCAGGTGAGCAGGTGGCAAATTCACGCGACCAAGCTACCCCAAGCCCAAGTCTCTGCAATTGTTCTCGCATATAATCAATGTTTTGATATGTCCACTTAGCTGGAGGAGTTCCGCTTTGGAGCGCTGCATTTTCTGCTGGAAGTCCAAAAGAGTCCCATCCAAAAGGCTGCAATACGTTAAAACCTTTCATTTTATAAAACCGCGCTAGTGCATCACCAATAGTGTAATTTCTAACGTGTCCCATATGTAATTTGCCGGATGGATAAGGCAGCATAGATAAGCAGTAGTATTTAGGCTTGTTAGATTTTTCGGATACTTCAAATGATTTATTGTTTAGCCATTTTTTTTGCTGTTTTTTTTCAATATCGTGAAAGTTATAATTATTTTGCATGAAAGTTTCTCTATAAAATATTTTTCTGTAAAAATGTCCGTTGTTATATTGCTAAATTTACATTACCAAATTAGAATCAAATTTTTGCTATATTCTATATTGCTATAACCATTGCTATAAATAGATGATAAAATGCAATATAGGAAATAAGTTAGCTTATAAGGAAAGGCTTATTTTAACATAAATTACAGGCTGGATTTTTTACTTATCTTGCAACTCTCGCTAAACTAAGCATGACAGTATACCGATATTGACTTGATATAGGACGCTTTTGCAGCATGTTGCTAGATTATCAAAGAAAGGTTGTGGATATTAAAGATGCTAAAAACTCAAAGTTTAACTCCAGAAGCAAAGAAAATTATTCTTGAAAAGGCTACTGAATACCCAGGTAGTGGCGAATATAATGATGTTGACCAGTCAAGTGGAGCGGTAGCTGGGACATATTTGTGCCGTCAGTGCGGAATTGCACTATTTAGATCAGATCATAAATTTCCTTCTGGATGTGGCTGGGCAAGTTTTGATCAGGAAATATCGCCCAATATTAAGCGTGAAATTGATGCTGATGGCAGGCGCACCGAGATTTTGTGTGCTAGATGCGACGCTCATCTTGGGCATGTATTTGTGGGGGAGGGGTTTACCCAGTTAAATACACGTCATTGTGTTAATTCATTGGCATTAGATTTTGTGGCAAGTTCAACCATTATTGATAGTGAAGAGATAATTTTAGCTGCCGGCTGTTTTTGGGGTGTTGAATACTATCTGCAAAAATTAGCGGGAGTGGTAAAAACTCAAGTTGGTTATATTGGTGGGCACAAAAAGCACCCATCTTATAAGGAAGTATGTGCCGGTGTTACAGGACATTTAGAAGCAGTGCGGGTGGTATTTGATGTGGCGCTTACTAATTGTGAAGACATAATCAAATATTTTTTCGAAATCCATGATCCTACTCAAGCAAATGGGCAAGGTCCAGATTTAGGTGAACAATATTTAAGTGCAATTTTCTGCCACACTGACACACAAAAAGATATTGCTAATCAAATAATTGAAGTCCTCAGACAAAAAGGTTATATGGTCAAAACCAAGGTTCATAATGCCGGAATATTTTGGCCTGGTGAAGATTACCATCAGAATTATTATGCAGTAAATGCGAAATTGCCCTATTGCCATTTTTATGCAAAAAAATTTTAAAAATTGTCAAGGATGACTTTATATATATGGAGTTAAGCTCAAACATAAGAGTAGAGTTTTAAAGGCGAATGGTATAGCCGTTAAAGCGTTTTTACTAGATTGATAACTTATTTGTACTTAAGATTAAAGCTGGTGATAAAATACGGTATGTTATTTAAGAGGAATATGGCTAAATGAAAAAAATGATAATTACTGGTAATGTTGGAAGAGATCCTGAACTACGTGCTGATCAAAGCGGCAGTCAATTTGCTACGTTTTCAGTTGGGGTATCAGTTGGTACTAAACAAAATCCTAAAACCGACTGGGTTGAAGTGAGCTGTAACGGTAAGCTGGTTGACCTTGCGCGCAATTATATCAAAAAAGGCAGCAAGCTATTAATTGATGGTTACCCTACCGCCAGTGCATATATTAATCGTGACAATAAGCCGGTTGCAAGTCTGAGAATATATGCTAATACTATAGAGCTGCTAGGGCGGCGTGAAGAAGATGGGCAAGCACCATCTGATGACTATTCACATCAAGAGCCGGTGTATAATTTACCCGAAGCTGGTCAATCACATTCTACTAGCAGCAGCACATTGACTGCGGATGATATTCCGTTTTAGTTGACTGAGCGTTAGCTGCTTTTTTCTCATTACCATAGAGAGGAATAAATAATTAGTGTTGCTGCCTAACCTTGCCATAGAATATCCTACCTTGTATGGATTAATAAAAGTTCTTCATATCATAGCGGTAGTTGCTTGGTTTGCCGGATTGTTTTATTTGCCACGCTTATTTGTGTATCATGCTATGACGGATAACTTGGTTAGCCGTAATCAATTTAAAATAATGGAACACAAATTATTTTGGTATATAATGACCCCGTCTGCAGTCCTGTCGATTGTCTTTGGTGAGATATTAGCACATTGTTTTGGATTTAGCGGAATATGGCTGCATTTCAAAGTTTTCTTGGTCGGTACTTTGGTAATTTATCACATATATTGCTTTAAATTAATGGATGATTTTGCCAAAGATTGTAATACTAAATCCCATAGATGGTTTAGGGTATTTAATGAATATCCTACGATTATCTTGATTTTATGTGTGGTTTTGGTAGTGTTTAAACCGGTGTTTTCCCTGTATGGAATGTGATTACCTGGTGAATCCATCTCAATTACGTTGTTCGTAATTAAATTATTGCGGGTTCGATTTGTTAGTTTGTTGTGGAGATTGTAATATGCAAAATTGTGTAGATGTATTGATCGTTGGAGCCGGACCAGTTGGATTAAACCTTGCTTTAGCATTGCATCATTATGGTGTATCATTTCGAATTATTGAGAGTAAGTCACAACCGGTACAAACTTCAAATGCGTTGGTAGTAAATTCACGTAGCCTTGAAACTTGGCATGCAATGGGTTTTGCAGATGAAGCTATTAGCCGTGGATTAAAACTTAAGGAAGCTAAATTGTTTGATAGCAATAGATTATTAAATCATGCGCCGTTTAGTAATATTGACAGCGAATTTAATTTTTTATTAGCTTTACCGCAAGCACAGACTGAGGCATTATTAATTGAACAATTAACTAAGCATAATATTTTGGTTGAGAGGAATACGCAGCTAATTAAGCTTGAAGATAAAGCTAGTGAAGTGCAATTATCTTGCCAAAAAGGCGATATTGTTGAGGATATTAGGGCAAAGTGGGTGGTTGGCTGTGATGGTTATAATAGCAGTGTTAGAGAATTTGCTGGTATAGAACGCGATTGTGAGGATTTGAGTCAGCATTTTATAATGATTGATGCTAAGCTTAGTGGCGACCTAAATTTTGATGAAATAACTACGGTCTTTCATACTGCTGGTTCTTTGATTTTTATTCCGATGAAAGACAGAGTAAGGGTTATCGCAGAAACTAGCCATGATCCCAAATATAAAGATGAAAAGCATGGCTCGGAAGAAATATTTGCTGATATTTTAAGTCAGCGTCATCCAGGTGTTGCAATAGATGCAGTATTCTGGTCTTCTGGTTTTTATGTACATGAATGTATAGCTAAAAGCTTTAAAAAAGGTCATGTTTTTTTAGCCGGTGATGCTGCGCATACCCATTCTCCAGCCGGTGGTCAGGGAATGAACACTGGTATTCAAGATGGATGGAATCTATCCTGGAAACTAGCCCAGGTATTGAATGGTGATGCTAACGAGCAATTGCTTGAGTCGTATAATACCGAACGTAGGGCTGTGGCACAGGATGTATTAAAACGTTCAGGATTGCTTACCAAAGTGTCAACCACTAATAATAGGCTAGCACAATTACTCAGAAATTTTGGGGTTGGTGGCATACTAAACCTTGACATAGTCAGAAGCAAGGTTGTCAATAGCCTTGCTCAAACAGATATTTATTACTCAGATAGTCCTCTGGTTGATGGTGAACAGATATCCTACCATGGCAAAGCTAAATTACCCAATTCTAATATGAAGTGGTTGTTGTTAAGTAAAGATTCAATCGAAAATAAGGGTGGGCTGCCAGAGTTTGTAAAAATTGAACCAAATCATTTATATTGGAGTGATCAGCCCTTATGTTTAGTTCGTCCAGATGGTTATGTGGCTATGTGTGCCGATGCTCTTTTTGAGATTAGCGGTTATTTTACCGAAAATGGAATGAGATAGGAGCGTCAATTATGATCTTTAAAAAATCAATGGAAGTGCGCTGGTCAGATATAGATGCAAATCAACATTTGACTCATACTGCGTATGCAGTTTTTTCAACTCATACTAGAGTTATGTGGATGGAATCAATTGGTTATTCAATGGCGGATTTGTTACGTTCTGGGTTTAGTGCGGTATTTTTGAAAGAACAAACGGAGTATTTTTGCGAGATATATCTGGGTGAAATGGTGCATGTTGAATTACATTTTGCTGGAGAGTCAGAAGACCATTCGCATTGGAAGTTTGTCCAAAAATTTCTTAATTCACAAGGCAAGCTTTCTGCAATAAATACGGTATACGGAGCCTGGATTGATGCAAAAACCAGAAAAATTTCTGCTCCACCACCAGTATTGTTAGATAAATTTTGTACCATATCCAAAGATGATAATTTTGAGAACTTGCGTAATTTATTATCATAATTAATCAGGCTTCCACAGTGCCTCTATAAAAATTGTTGTGATTCAATTTTATGAGTGGCACTGTTCAAGTTTCTAGCTATTTGAATGTCTTTAGCATGTAGCAGAGTTTTCAATTGCATAAAAATTAGCATATTGAGGATTATTCGCAGTTTTAAAGCTTACTGGAACATGAGTAATTGCATTTAGCTCACTTGCTTTATTAATCAATTCGGTAGTTGAAGCAACTTTAAATTTATCAAATAGTTGTCGTTTATATTTAATTATTGTATATCCCGGTATTTCTCCATGTATTTTATTTAAATATCTAGCTGCATCTAAATCTGAATTACCTAAAAATAGCAAAAACAACATTTCGTATTCCCTTGCAGACAATACTATATCGTTTGTTTCTGGAGTAGGTTCTGCTATTGCCATCTGATTAATACGGATGTTGAGGTATTGTTTAATGTGAGTTAGAGCCTCATGCATTTGAGTCATTAGATTGATGAGGTTTTGCTCATCTAATACTGAACAATTTTGTTT
>JAUPUP010000053.1 GCA_030917485.1 Pseudomonadota bacterium | reverse complement strand
TTATAAAACGCTCCTCGTGTACTTATATGTACACGTCGTCGCTTTTTATTGCGATATTCCTTGTCCAGAATCGAAATACTTCGAGTATCAAAAAAGTCCAACTTTCAATTACGAACAGTATATAATTCATCTTATCATAAAGAAAAACACCCGGTAGTGGGTGCTAATTAACTTTAGTTACGAATTAACTTATAGTGTTTTTTACTCCAGTCGTAATTACCCAATAACTTACCTAAAAACATCATTACTCGATGTTTTTTATCCCTACGACTTAGTTTATAATTTAAATTGGGCACAAATTCTGCCTCTGCGCTATTCTTGATCCATTCCTGCATAATGGCTGGATGACCTCGGGTAAATGGAACTATAGTTTTAGGATCAATATTACCATATCCATCAAAACTTCCGGGAACCTTACCCCAATATTTCTCTACCCGTTTATTTTTTTCGTTCATGCTGGATATAGAGCGCACATGACCATAATGATAAATTGGGCAGTTAACTGCTGCAGCCCTAGGATAACGCCCAGATTTATTCTGATCCATAATTATCCAAAATAACCCATCTGGAGCAAAACTGCGAATAGTATTTCTTATGATCCGCGGGGCACGGCGATACCACCGAGGAGACTGCGCTGTATATTTTGGACTGCCATAAAAATGATAATAATCAAATACCAACGACTCCACCTCAGTATCTGGCAAATACCTAATCAATTGAGCACGAATAAAAGGAACGTCCTGCTCATGAATAATCTCGTCACTTTCCAGATAAAACGCCCAATCCCCGCTACAATTAAATTGGGCTATCATTTTTTGTTGAGCATATACATAACCACGATCCGTCATCAACTCATTCCAATTAGTCGGAATAATTTTAAGCCGCGGATCATTAATTGCCTGAACTAGAGCAAGGGTATTATCTTCACTGACGCCAACAGCGACAATTACCTCATCGCACAGCATCAATAAAGATTTAATGCTTTCAATAAATGGATAACCAAGAATCGTTCCATTTCTAACAAAGGTAAAACCACTTATTTTCAAAAATTAACTCCGTGTCATACATGATTAATTACATATTAGCTTACTTACGTATTAGCTTTTTTTTTCGGCGCTACAATCATGATTGCATTGCGTCCTTCGAGTTTGGGGTGCTGCTCAATTAAAGATTCTTCGACCAAATCAAGGCGAGCACGCTCCAAATAATTAAGTCCCAACTCTTGATGAGCCATCTCCCGACCACGGAACTGAACAATAAACTTAACCTTATCCCCCTCCAGCAAGAATTTTTTTGCATTTCTTAATTTTATCTGGTAATCATGATCATCAGTTACTGGTCTTAATTTTATTTCTTTAACTTGTACCTGTTTTTGCTTCATTTTAATTTCATGAGCACGTTTCTGCTCTCGATATTTAAACTTACCAAAATCCATTATTTTGCATACCGGAGGATTAGCATTAGGTGAAATTTCAACCAAATCCACACCCAATTCTTCAGCTTTTGCCAGAGCCTCCTTAAGGCTTATTACTCCCAATTGTTCCCCTGTTTCATCAACAATCACTCGCACCTCGTTAGCAGTGATTGATTGATTGATTCTAGCTTGTTTTTCAGTACTTATAACAACTCTCCTTTATTATGTTAATTTTAATTCAACGCTATTTGTGAAATATTTTCAACAAACAAAGTCTACTTCTCACGTATTTTAGCATAGTTTATAACAATTTAACCACATAATTAACTTTACAGCACACACACTTTCTCAAGTCCAAGCTAAGCTAAAACTAAACCAGGCAAATTATAAAGATGCACTAGGTAATGAACCAAATAAAAACAACTGTAAATAGCGGTTATAACGCAATAGTTCTATTAATATATAGGTTACACAACTAACAATTATAAACTTTATAGGGTAGTATGGGGTAAAGGGAAATATTTTTAAAACATAAGGATGGAGTGCATACAATTCTAAAGAATTTATTCCTAAGATAATAATTAATTTTAGTGGCAATAATCTATATATTGTACTTACCACTAAATAAAATATTGAAATTCCACAAATAGCTGTTAAAAACCTATATATAGTTATAGTATACTGACTAGTTAAGAAAACTGGCACATCTATTCGATGCCAAAAATATACTAAAAATATAAACAATAACGATAATACAATTAGCATTAAATTAGAATATAAATTATAGTTTTTACTCCTGATATACCCTGATGTGACCAAATGCCGCAAGAATATGCCAAGCAAGACATAGGGTAAATAATAAGAAAAAATCTCTGTTATATATGAGAACGTAAAGTACAAAATTATACTTACCAATACTCCCGCATATTTATTAAACACATAACTTTTATAAAAGCAAAACAGCCACAAATTTATCAAAAATAATACATATAAAAACCATAGCCCATAGTCTGGCTTAAAAAATATCATAAAAAAATTTATATCTATCAACCCAGCGTAATAAGATATGAGACCAAAGCTTAAAAACGGTATAAACAGCCTACGCATTTTTTTTAGAATATTTATTTTTAGCGGTAATTGAATAGTAAACCCACTAAGCAACATGAATAGTGGCATATGAAAAGAATAAATTATTCTAAAAATAAAATTATCATCAAATTTTACTACAGATGTTTGAATGGAATGCCCTAAAATTACTAGTAATATAGCACATCCTTTCATGAAATCTAACATTGCAAAATGTGGCCTGAAGCCAGAAGAACCAGAGTCCCCAACTAAAACATGATGTTCTGGAATAACTAATGTATCTATTATCTTAAATGTTTTATAGGCTATCCATTTAAAAATATTTACAACATTAACATTCATTTTTTCTACACACAAATTAACTTACTGTATAACATTTGCCACATGGTTAATTAACTCATCCACACTCATAGCGCCCAAATCCAGCCCATCACGCTGCCTAACTGTTACTTGATTCGCTTCAACTTCTTTATCTCCAATAATTAGTAAATAGGGGATCTTCTCTAAAGTATTTTCGCGAATTTTATAATTTATCTTTTCATTGCTTAAATCAAGTTTACATCTAAAACCAAAGTTTTTTAATTTATTATAAACCACTTCAGTATATCCGGCCTGCTTTTCTGATATGTTTAACAACACAAATTGAATAGGCGCTAGCCAAAACGGAAAATTCCCCATATGATGCTCAATTAAAATAGCAATAAATCGCTCTAGCGATCCACAAATTGCCCGGTGCAGCATAACCGGAACTTGGCGACTACCATCGGATGCAATATACTCTGCCCCCAACCGCTCCGGCATAGAAAAATCTAATTGAATCGAACCAGTTGTCCAGGAACGCCCAATGCAGTCTTTTACTTCAAATTCAATCTTTGGACCATAAAACGCTCCCTCACCCGGCAATAACTCCCACTTGAGCCCCTTAGCATTTAAGGCATCAGTTAGTGCTTGTTCAGCCTTATCCCATACCTCCTCTGCACCAATTCTTTTTGCCGGACGCGTCGACAGTTTAACCGCAATTCCATCCGCACCCAAATCAAATTTATGGTAGACCTCAAATAACATATCAATAAATAACATTACCTCGGATTGAATTTGCTCATCCATACAAAAAATATGCGCGTCATCCTGCACAAAATTACGCACCCGCATTAAACCATGCAAAGCACCAGAGGCTTCGTTTCTATGACAAGAGCCAAATTCAGCCATACGAATAGGTAAGTCGCGGTAGCTAGTTAATCCATGCTTAAATATTTGTACATGACATGGACAATTCATGGGTTTTATCGCATAGTGACGCCCATCCGATTCCAAACTAAACATATCTTCATGAAATTTTTCCCAATGCCCAGACTTTTCCCATAAACTCCGGTCTACAATTTGCGGGGTTTTTACCTCCTGATAGCCGTATTTTACATACATTTTTCGAATATACTGCTCAACTTCCTGCCAAATTGCCCAGCCCTTGGCGTGCCAAAACACCATACCCGGGGCTTCGTCCTGCAGATGGAATAAATCAAGCTGACGCCCCAATTTTCTGTGATCGCGTTTTTCCGCTTCTTCAAGCATATTAAGGTAGTTATTTAATTCTTCCTTGCTACGCCAAGCAGTACCATAAATTCGTTGCAGCATCTCATTATTAGAATCACCGCGCCAATAAGCTCCAGCTAACTTAGTTAATTTAAATGCTTTGAGCTTGCTTGTACTAGGAACATGCGGACCACGACACAAATCAGTAAAGTCACCCTGGGTATATAAGGAAATAATTTGATCTTCTGGAATAGCCGAGATAATTTCTACTTTATATTTTTCACCTATTTGATCAAAATATTTAATTGCTTCATTTCTAGGTAACTCTTTTCGCTCTACGGGAAGGTTTAAATTAACCAATGCTTCCATTTTTTTCTCAATTTTAGCTAAATCATCCAACGTAAATGGACGCTCAAAACTAAAATCATAATAAAAACCATTTTCTATAACTGGACCAATAGTGACTTGGGCAGCAGGATATAGTTGTTTAACTGCCTGAGCAAGTAAATGAGCAGTCGAGTGGCGAATTACAGCAAGAGCTGCCTCATCTTTATCAGTAAGCAATTTTAAATTAGCATCATGGTCTATAACATAATTAAGGTCTCTCTCAACCCCATCAACAACTGCAAAAATTGCTGCCTTAGCTAAACCAGGACTAATGCCTTTAGCTACCTCAAGCACACTTACTGATCCATCGAAATTTTTTACACCACCATCTGGTAGTTGAATATTTATCATATATAATCCTGCCCCCTATGCATTCCCATTATTTTTATATTATTATGTGTGTTGTATTTGAAAACACATCCTATTTTAACTGTTTTTGCAACGCCTCAAGATACATTTTTTGGTGCTTTACAAAATCTTTATCTACAGCCCCTTGATAAAGGACAATGGTTAAAATAGTTTGGTTACCTGTCGCTGCAGTCTGTAGTTTAACTGTATATTTTGGTTTCGGCATTTGCAGCGTATTTTTATCATCTCCAAACAAATTACTTAAAAAACCAGGGTCTGGATTATCTACATCCTCTTGTAATGGATAAACATAGTATTCGCCTAAGCTGCGATTTTTATCCGCAATACCCAGTTCAAGA